>JBLNEU010000140.1:0-6267 GCA_050263015.1 Deltaproteobacteria bacterium
GGCATCAGGTCGCGGCTCGAAAAGATTGTCTGAACCGGAAGACCGTCCGCTCCGTCCCGCCCGGCGTCGCCCCTCCCGTACCCGGCTCGACGCGGCCATCGTGGAACGCGGCCTGGCCGAAACGCGCTCGAAGGCGCAGGGGCTGATCCTTTCCGGCCGCGTCCTTCTCTCGGGCGTCGCCACGACGAAGTGCGGAGCGCCGGTCCGTCCCGGGCAGGAGATCGTCCTCGCCCCCGCGTCCCGTCCCTTCGTCTCGCGGGGAGGCGAAAAGCTCGCCGGGGCCCTCGACGATCTTGGCGTCGCCGTTGCGGGGGCGGTCGCACTCGACGTGGGGGCGTCCACCGGCGGATTCACCGACTGCCTTCTGCGCAGGGGGGCCCGCCGCGTCTACGCCGTCGATGTCGGCCGGTCCCTCATCGCCGACTCCTTGAGGCAGGACCCCCGCGTCACCGTCCTCGATGGCGTGAACTTCCGATACGCGGTCCCGGGTCTCGTGCCCGAAAAAGTCACGGTTGCCACCGTCGACGTATCGTTCATATCCCTGCGGCATATCCTCCCGCCGCTGCGTGCCTTTTTGGGTCCCGGCGCCGAGGTGATCGCCCTGGTCAAGCCGCAGTTCGAGGCCGGTCGAAAATCCGTAGGCAAGGGCGGGGTCGTTCGTGACGATAAGAAGAGACGTGAGGCCGTCGAGACCGTGGCATCGGCGGCCAGGGAGGCGGGATACACGGTGCTGGGGGAGGCGGAAAGCCGGGTTTTCGGGCCCCGCGGGAATCGGGAAGTTTTTCTGCGGCTGCGCGGGCCGGGGGAAGAATGCCCTTGACTCCCCTCAAAATGGATTGTAATTTCTGCCATTATGATTAATATTTAGCATAATTGAGATATAATTTGGGTCCCCCGGACGGGGCAAAGCGAGGTGGAAACATGGGAGAAAGGGCAGAGTTCCGATCGGTTGCCGGCATCCTGCTGGCGATCCTTGTCCTGACAGCGCCCGCGGCAATAGTCGCGGAGGAGGGCCAGGCCCCACCGGCCGCATCCGCCCCGACCGCCCCGGCCACGTTCGAAACGGCTCCGGGAGCGGAGCCCGTGGCTCCGACCGCGGCGGTTTCGACCGAGGCGGCGCCGGCGGCTCCTGCCGAGGCGACCCCGGCGGCTCCTGCCGAGGCGGCCCCGGCGGCTTCGACCGAAGCGGCCCCCGCGTCCCCTGGCGAGGCCGCTCCCGCGGCACCGGCCGAGGCGGCACCAGCGGCTCCTGCCGAGGCGGCACCAGCGGCTTCGGCCGAAATGGCTCCCGCGGCTCCTGGCGAGGCGGTCCCCGAGGTTTCGGCCGAATCGGCTCCCGCAGCCCCCCCGGAACCGGTTTCGCCTGCCGACTCCGGTGCGGTTCCGCAGGCCGACAAGGAGGCGGCGAAGGCCGCGAAATATCCGGACGGCCTGATCCATGCCGTCAAGGAAGGGGACACGCTCTGGGATCTGTCCGGAAAATATCTGGACTCTCCGTGGCTCTGGACGCTGCTGTGGGAGAAGAACCGGTTTCTCACGAACCCGCACTATATCTATCCCGGCATCAGGATCGTCGTCTTCCCGCCGCCGCCGAAGGAGTACGCGATGGAAGTGACCGAACCGGCCCAGGAATCGGAGGCGGCTCCCGCGGTTCCGCCTCCCCCGCCCGCTGCGGAGGAGCCGCCGCACGCCGCAGCGGTGGCTCCGGCGCCCGCGACGCTGGCGATCACCCCGTCGGACTACGTCCGAGCGGGCGAATTCACCGACAGGCGCCCGAGGGGGATCGGGAGGATCGTCGGGGGCGATGAAGTCCGCGTGGTCTTTTCCGAGGGGGACAAGGTCGTCCTGTCCCTGAACAAGGAGATCCCGGCCGGCCAGCTTCTGGGAGTTTACCGGGTCCGCGGACCGGTGCGCGGACCGGCCGGCCGTCGCCTTTCCGGTTACGTCAAGTACCTCGTCGGACTCATCCAGGCCAAGGGGTTCGAGAACGGCGCCTACATCGGCGTCGTCCGGACGTCGTTCGAGGAGCTCACCCGGAACGACCTCATCGCCGAGGATATCCCCGCGTACGCGCCTGTCGTACTCGACCCCGGGCAAGAAGGGCTCGAGGCGTCGGTGATCACGGGACGCCTGGAGAACAAGGAGCTTGCCGAGGGTGACTTCGTATTCCTCGACCGGGGGGCCAACGACGGCGTCTCCCGGGGAAACGCCTTCCGACTGTTCAGGCGGGCCAAAGACTCGCTGTACCGCGTCGAGGTGGCCAGGGCGGTGGCCGTCCATGTGAAGCCGGACGTCACGACGGCCTACGTCGTAAACAGCACGCAGTCGTTCGCGGCCGGCGTCACGGCCATGCGCGGCGAGGCGCAGGCCCGCTGAAAGACGCCCCGGGAGGCCGGCGGCACGGGTTTTGATCGGAATGGGCGGGGGGGCGGCGGGCATGCCGCCGCTCCGGGAGCCTGGCCGTGGAACCCGAGACGGTGCCGGACGACATCTTTCTTCGTTTGTCCCTGGTCGAGGGATTCGGCCCCCGCCGCCTGGCCCGCCTCCTTCACCGGCCCGGCGCCTGTCCCCGGCCCGGCGCGCGCGAGGGGCATGCCGGACCCGGGTCGGACCGCGATATCCTCCGGAAAGCCGTTTCCGCGGCTCTATCCCCCGATGTCGGGTCCCGGGCGGCGCGGGTGCGCGAGGCGTGCGCGGGAATCGGCGCCCGGATCGTCGGGATCGACTCCGACGAATATCCGCCGACGCTCCGGTCGGTGCCGGACCCCCCCATGGTCCTCTACCGGATCGGGGATTCCGCCGTTGCCCCGACCTCGGTGGCCGTCGTCGGGAGCAGGGCCCCCACCGCGGTCGCGGCGGATTTCGCCCGGGCCCTGTCCGCCGACCTCGCCGCGGCCGGCTGGACCGTGGTGAGCGGGCTTGCCCGCGGCATCGACGCGGCGGCCCACGAAGGGGCGCTTAAAGGGAGAGGCAGGACGATCGCGGTTCTCGGGTGCGGAGTCGACGTCGTCTATCCCCCCGGGACGGAGCGTCTCAGGGACCGGATCGCCTCCAACGGAGCCCTCCTCTCGGAATACGCGCCGGGGACCCGGCCCTTCGCGGGGAACTTTCCCGCGAGGAACCGTCTGATCAGCGGCCTGTCCCGGGGCGTGGTCGTCGTCGAGGCGGCATCCCGCAGCGGCGCGCTGATCACGGCCCGATGCGCCCTGGACCAGGGGCGCGAGGTCATGGCCGTTCCGGGGAACCCGCTGTTTCCCCACACGGCGGGGAGCAACGGGCTGCTGCGGGACGGGGCGGCGCTCGTCGCCGGGGCGGCGGACGTCCTCGAGATTCTCGGGTGGGGAGGGCCGGCGGGCCGGGGAGGGGTGAACGCGGGCGGCGAGGCGGCCGACGCTGACCCCCCTTCGCGAAACGATCCGCTTCGGGGGGCAGGCGCCGGCGGCCCGGAGCGCGACATCCTTCGCTTCCTCGCCACCGAGCGCCACGTCGACGAGCTGGCCGACGGGCTCGGCCTCCCGGTCCGCGAGCTCCTGCCGCGCCTGCTCGACATGGAGCTCAGGAAATTGCTTGAAAGGCGGGCCGGAGGCTATTATAAAAAAATGTCGATTTGACGGGGAACCGGCCCCGGATCGCGCGTCGGAGGAGTGATGGCCAAGTCGCTTGTCGTCGTCGAGTCGCCCGCGAAGGCCAAGACGATCAAGAAGATTCTCGGCAGGGGGTACGAAGTCCTGCCGTCGATGGGACACGTGAAGGACCTCCCGAAGAGCCGCCTGGGCGTCGACGTCGACAACGGTTTCGCGCCGAGCTACATCGTCATCCGCGAGCGGAAGAAGGTGCTCGCGGAGATCCTGTCGGCAGCGCGCGACGTCAAGACGGTCTACCTGGCTCCGGACCCCGACCGGGAGGGGGAAGCGATCGCCTGGCACATCGCCGAGGAGATCCGGTCCGATGCGGCGAAGCGGAGCAGGAAAAGGAAGGGGAACGGAAAGGCGAAGGGAAAGGGGGCGCCGAAGCCCGGGGGCGACGAGGCCGCATCCGCCGAGGTCCGGCGCGTCCTCTTCCACGAGATCACGAAAAAGGGCGTGACCCAGGGAATGGCGGCGCCGCGTTCCCTCGACCGCCACAAGTTCGATGCGCAGCAGGCGCGCCGCATCCTCGACCGCCTCGTCGGGTACACGCTGAGCCCGCTCCTCTGGAAAAAGGTCCGCCGCGGCCTCTCCGCGGGGCGCGTCCAGTCCGTGGCGGTGAAGATCATCTGGACCCGGGAAAAGGAGATCGCCGCCTTCGTGCCCGAGGAGTACTGGTCGCTCACGGCCCGCTTCTCGGCGATCGCGCCGCCGCCGTTTCTCGCAAGGCTCGTCGAGGCGGGCGGGACGAAGGTCCGGCCCGGGAACGAGGCGGACGCCCTGGCGCTTTCGAGGGCCGTCGAGGGCGGTCCGTTCGCGGTCCGCGAGACCCGCAAGAAGATGCGGAGGCGGCAGGCGCCGCCCCCGTTCACCACCTCCAAGCTGCAGCAGGAGGCGGCGAAGACTCTGCGGATGCCTTCCTACAAGACGATGATGGTCGCCCAGTCCCTTTACGAGGGAGTCGAGCTGCCCGACATCGGACTGGTCGGCCTCATCACCTACATGCGGACCGATTCGGTCCGCGTGGCCGACGAGGCGGTCGCGGCGGCCCGGGACTTCATCCGGGCGGCGCACGGGGACGCCTTCGTGCCGGAGCAGCCGAACATGCACCGGAACCGGAAGAGCGCGCAGGACGCCCACGAGGCGGTCCGCCCGACCTCGCTCGACTATCCGCCCGACCGGCTCAAGCCGTTCCTCTCCCGCGACCAGCACCGGCTCTACGAGCTGATCTGGAAGCGGTTCGTCGCCTCCCAGATGGCGGCGGCGGAATTCGAGCAGACGACCATCGATATTCTCTGCAGCCCGGCCGGCGCCCCGAAGGGGGGGTACCTGTTCCGCGCCACCGGGTCGATCCCGCGGTTCGCCGGCTACCTCGAGCTGTACCAGGAAGGCGCCAACGGGAACGGGCAGCCGGACGCGGCGCGGGATGGCGCGGACGGCGAGCCCGCGGACCCGGGGACGGTGGCGGAAGGAGCCGTCCTCCCCGACCTGTCCGAGGGCGAGCCGCTTGCCCTCCTCGAGCTCGTCCCGGGCCAGCACTTCACCCAGCCGCCGGCGCGGTTCTCCGAGAGCGCGCTCATCAAGGAGCTCGAGGAGCGGGGGATCGGGCGGCCCTCGACCTACGCGGCGATCGTCAAGACGATCAGGGACCGGGGATACGTCCGGATGGAGGAGCGGAAGTTCATCCCCACCGAGCTGGGCCGGATCGTGACGGATCTCCTCGAGGAGAGCTTCCCGCGGGTGATGGACGTCGCGTTCACGGCGAAGATGGAGGAGGAGCTCGACCGGATCGAGGACGGGGAGCGCGAGCTCGCCCAGGCGCTGGAGGAATTCTACCATCCCTTCTCCGAGGAGCTCGGGCGCGCCGAGATCGCCATGCCGACGGTGAAGAACGAGCTGATCGCGACCGGGATCCCCTGCTCCGAATGCGGCGGCGAGATGGTCATCCGGTTCGGCCGCGCCGGAAGGTTCCTGGCGTGCCGCAACTACCCCAACTGCCGCAACACGGCCAACTTCCGCGAAACGGGGGACGGGAAGGTCGAGATCGTCCCGGACGAGGAAGCGGGCGTCGCCTGCGACAAGTGCGGCAAGCCGATGGTGGTCCGCCGCTGGAAGGGGGCCCGGTACATCGCCTGCTCCGGCTATCCCGGGTGCCGGAACAGCCGCCCGTACTCCGTCGGAGTGGCATGCCCCGAATGCGGGGAAGGGGAGATGGCGGAGCGCGCGTCGCGCATGGGGAAGGTCTTCTACAGCTGCTCCCGGTACCCCGAGTGCCGGTTCGCCACGTGGAGCCGGCCCGTCGCGGTTGCATGCCCGGAGTGCGGCTACCCGGCCATGGCCGAAAAGGTCCGCAAGGGGGGGCGGACGGAGATCGCCTGTCTCCGGAAGGGGTGCAAGGGCAAGCTGCCCGAGGACGCGGCGCAGGGGCGGATCGGAGAGGCGGGCGGCTGACAGGCCGGACCTGCCGGGCGGGAGATCGATTGAAGGAATACATCCTCGTCGTCGACGACGAACAGAGCCTGCGGCAGCTCCTCAAGCTCTTCCTCGAAAAAGAGGGGTACGCGGTCGACGCCGTCTCCTCCCTCGCCGAGGCGGAGAAGGCGATCTTCGGCAACGTCTACGACCTCGTGCTGACCGACCT
>JBLNEU010000141.1:0-3160 GCA_050263015.1 Deltaproteobacteria bacterium
AGCGCCGCCGCCGCGTCGTAGAGCCGGGCTCCCTCGCCGGGAAGCTTCGCGGCCCACATCCAGTTTCCCGAACACTTGACGTCCCGCAGCCGGCTGATCTTCGCCCAGACGAGGTTGGTGAGCGTCTCGCCGACGGTCAGCCGCGCCATGGCGGCCGGGTCGATCAGGGTCTTGACCGGCTGCTCGCCGATGGCGATCGCCGCGCCGGTTGCGCCGAAATGGCTCTGCGCGATGACGGCGACGTCGGAGACGGTGAGCTGCAGCGGCCCCGCGCACTGCTGGCGGGCGACGAGCCCCGTGACGCTGCGGTCGACCTTGTTGGTCAGGAACCGCTTCGACCCGACGGAGGCCAGGCGCAGGACCCGGTCGAGCGCGGCCCGGACGGCCAGGTTCCGCGGGAGCGCCAGCGGCTCGAGCTTCGGGGGAACCCGGTCGAGGCGGAACTTCTTCTGCGGCATGTCGCCCAGGACCTTTTCCAGGTCGAGGTCGACCGGCGTGCCCCCGTCGGCCTCGTCGTGCACGACGATGCGGCCGTCGCCGGTGATCGTTCCGATGAAGGCGCAGGGGACCTTCTCCCGCCGGCACATCGCCTCGAACAGGGCGGCGCTGTCGGGCCGGACGAGCAGGGCGTTCTGCTCCTGGTACTCGGCGCCCCACAGCTCGAGCACCGAGAGGGTGGCGTCGCCGCTCTGGATCTTCCGGATCTCGATCCGCGCGCCCGCCGGGTAGACGATCTCCTTGACGACGTTGCAGTTGCCGCCGGCGCCCTGGTCGTGGATGCTGACGATGGGGTTTTCGGCCCCCATCTCGACGCAGGCGCGGATGACCCGGTTCACCTTCTGCTCCATCTCGGCGTCGCCGCGCTGGACGGCGTTGAAGTCGAGCTCCGCGACGTTTTCCCCCTGGACCATGCTCGAGGCGGCGCCGCCCCCCAGCCCGATCCGGTACGCGGGCCCCCCGATCTTGGTGACGAGCATCCCCTTCCTTGGCGTCCCCTTGTCCACGTGCCGGGCGTCCATCTGTCCGATCCCGCCGGTGAACATGATCGGCTTGATCCACTCCCGCCGCTCGCCGTCCGGCAGGCGCAGGCCCAGGGCCCGGGTGAACCCCTGGATCACCGGCTCGCCGAACTTGTTCCCGTAGTCGGAGGCCCCGTTGCTGGCCTCGATCTCGATGGCGAGCGGCGAGGCGAGGTTGTCCGGGTACCGGAACGCGAGGTCCTCCCACGGCAGCCGGTAGCCGGGGATCCGCAGATTTCCGACGCAGTACGCCGCGGTCCCCGCGACGACCAGGCCGCCCCGGCCGGTCGCCTGGACGTCCCGGATCCTGCCCCCCGTGCCTGTTTCCGCGCCTGGGAATGGCGCCACTCCACTTGGGAAATTATGCGTTTCTGCGGTAAATATAAGGTGATACTTTACGTTTGACTCCTTGAACCTCGAGGGTCGCCCGGGGTGCTCGGGCATGATCGTGCGGATCCTGTACCCCCCGATCGCGCTCGAATTGTCCCGGAAGGCGATCACGCTGTTGGCCGGATTGGCCGCGAGCGGCGCCTTGACGATCCGCATGAGCGTCTCCGGGACCTTCGTCCCGTCGACGACCAGTTGTCCCCGGAAGAACCAGTGACGGGAATGCTCGCTGTTCGACTGCGAGAGGTCGAAGACCTCCACGTCCGTCGGGTTCCGCTTCAGGTCCTTGACGAACAGCTCGTGGTAATAGTCGATGTCCCATGCGTCCAGCCCCAACCCCAGTCGCGCGTTGATCGCCTCCAGCGCCGGGATTCCGTCCTCGATCAACGGAACGACGCGGACCGGCTCGGGAGTCATCCCCGTCGCGAACGTCTCGAGCGGCGCCGGGTAGGGGCACTCGGTCATCCTGTCGTGGAGTTCGGGCAGGAGTTTTTCGGCCGGGAGTTCCGCGGCATCCGGGCCCGCGATCAGCCGGTACCGGCGCGACCGCTCGATCCTCGTCACCTTCGCGAGCCCGCACGCGTGGCAGACGGCGACGGCGTTGGCTGACCAGGCGGTGGTGAAGTTCATCCGCGGGCCGACTTCGATGACGCGGTCCGCGCCCAGGAAGCTTTCCGCGGCGAACCGGTCCGGCTCGAACGTTTCCGCCAGGAGCCACCGAAGCGTCCCGATCTCCGAGTCGGAGAGGGGCGCCGACGTCTCGACGTTGAAGCACGACTCCGTCTCCATCGCCTTGACGGCGGGGGAAACGTGCTTCCTCGCGAAGGCGAGGAGCGCGGCTTCCTTCGTCCCGGAGAGGGCGGGTTTTCGATGGAAATGCAGCAGCGTCATGGAGAATCAGTGAACCATTTTACGGGACCGGGCGTCAACATCCGGCCGACCGATTATCAGGAATGTAACCGCTTTCGCCTCCGCAGCCGTTCCGCCTCCGGCAAGAGCCGAATAGCAAACGGCAAATTTTTTCGACTCGCAGGGTACGGATGTTGCTCCCGCCATGAGCGGGCGGGATTTCATGAGATGAGACTTTTCCGTGCAGCTCCCAGTTACGACCGAAGCGGTCTTTTCGGCAAGGCCGAGGGCTACCGCTCGCGGGGAAAGATCCGGATGGCGATCCGGGAGTACGAGAAGATCCTTGCGGCCGACCCGCTCGACATGGAAGCTCACGCGAAAATCGCTCCCCTTTACATCCTGACGGGACGAAAACGCAAGGCGAAGGCGTCCCTCCCGAAGCTCGCCGCCTGGTACGAAAGCCAGGGCTTCGTCGACAAGGCGATCGCGACCTTGCGCCTGGCTCTCAAGATCGATCGCCGGGACGTGGACGCCCGCTTGCATCTGGCGGACCTTTACCTTCAGAAGAACCTGGCGCAAAGCGCGCTGAGCCTGCTCGCGGCGGCGCGCAAGCTGTTCCGGGGAAGGAGGTTCCTCGATGAGGCGCTGGCCGTCGAGGAGCGGATCCTGCGCATTGCGCCCGACGACTTCCGCGCGCAGGTCGCGGCGGTGCGGCTCCTGGGGCTGATCGGACGAGGACGCGAGGGACAAGAGCGCCTCTGGCGGATGGAGTCGCACTGGGCCCGGAAGGGGAACGGGAAGAACTGGAGGAAGACGCGATGGCTGCTGTCGCGCCATGCGCCTTCCCTTGCGACATCCTGGGGCTGCTTCACCTCGCTGTTCACGGCTCCTGCCCCGTACGGCCC
>JBLNEU010000142.1:0-13064 GCA_050263015.1 Deltaproteobacteria bacterium
CGCGTCGTGGCGCCGTTTCTGCGGGGTCTGGGAGTACGGCGGGTGGATGTCCTCGTCCTCACGCATCCCCACGAAGACCACGTCGGCGGCGCCGCCGCCCTTCTCGACCGATTTCCCGTCGGGGAGATATGGATTCCGGCGGGGATTCCCGTTGACGCTTTCGGAGCGGCCGTGGCGGCAGGAAGAGCCCGGGTCCGCGGAAAATCGGCGGGAGACGTCTTCTGCGCCGGGGGCGCGAGCGTCGTCGTCCGATCGTCCGCCCCGGAAGGCCGGCCGGGCGCGCGGAACGCGACCGGCGGCCGCGACGTCAACGAGCGCAGTCTCGTCCTGGAGGTCAGGCACGGCCTCGTGTCCGCCTGGCTGCCCGGGGACGTCGAGCAGGGACCCGGTGCGTGGGGGCCGCAATTCCACGAGGGGCGGCAAACCCGGATCCTCTTCCTTCCCCACCACGGGTCCCCGGGCGCCGCGCCCGATGCGTGGATCCGCGCGGCGGCCCCGGCCGCGACCGTTTCCCAAAATAGCGATTGTTTCGCGCGGCGGAATTTGGTACCCTCGGTTCAAGATTTTTTCTTGGAAAACGGGACGTTTACATTACGGTCGGACGGCAGAGAGGCATTCTGCGGACAAGACGGCATGCCCCGAATATGGCGGTTCCTCTGGCGGATTCATTAGACCGCCGGGGATGATCCTGTTGAAATCCTCCTCCTGGTTGCGGAAATGGCCCAGCAGCGAATCCTGATCGTCTCACCGGATGCGGCCGACCTGGAATCGAGGGTCCGGAATACCTCCCTGTCCGACATCCGCCTTGCCGCCATCTCCGATTGGGGAAAGGGCGCGGCCGCGCTGGCCAAGGAGAATTTCTCCATCATCGTGGCGCGCAAGTTCGCCCGGAACCGCACGGCCGAAGATTTCGTCAAGGACATCCTTGCCCTGGCGCCGAAGACCCCCCTGATCCTCATCCTGCCGAAGAAAGGGGGCCCCGCCGTCCTGGGGGCGCTCAAAGGCGGCGCCGCCGAGATCCTGTTCGAGGAGAACCTCGACAGGGAGCTGGTCCCCACCCTCGAGAAGTACCTGTTCACCGGCTACGGGCTCCTCCGGAAGATGTCGCTCGACGAGCTCTTCGATTTCGCCGTCCCCGTCATCACGACGACCGACATGGACATGCTGGCGTACACGGTCATCGAGATGTTCAAGGAGTCGCTGGGCGCTTCTTTCGGGATCCTGTTCCGCGAGCAGGAGGGACGGGGATCGGGATTTTCCCTCATGTCGTCGGTCGGGCTTTCCGAGGAGTCGGTGGCGGGCGTTTTCCTGCTGCGGTTCGGCGCAGGGCTGTCGAAGCTCGCCGGTCCGGCCCCGACCGTTCTTCCCGCGGCGGAAGTCGCCGCCCTGCTTCCGGCCGACGAGGAGATGCTCGGCGACAACCGCACCTTCTTCGCCATCCGGTTCGACCTGTCGCCGGGGTCGCGGATGTTCGCGGTTCTCGGGATGCGCGGGGTGCCGGGCGCGGACGTCCTGAACAGCACGGTTCTCAACTTCTTCTACCGGCAGGCGCGCTTCGCGCTCCTCAACGCCGAGCGCGGGTCGCAGACGCAGAACCTCATCTACATCGACGACCTGACGAAGCTCTACAACAGCCGGTACCTGAACGTCGTGCTGGACCGGGAGCTGAAAAGGTCCGAGCGGTACCGGAACTTCTTCTCCGTGCTGTTCATGGATCTCGACTTCTTCAAGCGGGTCAACGACGCCCACGGCCACCTCGTGGGGACGCGCGTCCTCGTCGAGGCCGGCCGCGTCCTGCGCCAGTGCGTCCGCGAGACGGACACGGTCGTCCGCTACGGCGGGGACGAGTTCGTCGTCCTCCTCGTCGAGTCGAAGGCCGACGAGGCCCTTCTCGTCGCGGAGCGGATGCGCAAGATGATCGAGGCGAAGGTGTTCGGCCAGGACCTCGGATTGAACATCCGCCTGACGATATCGATCGGGATCGCGGCCTTCCCCGAGCACGCGACGACGAAGCAGCACCTCCTGAACCTGGCCGACCAGGCCATGTACCGGGGAAAGGACTCCGCGCGCAATGTCGTCTACCTCGCGAACGCGCCCAATGTGACATGACGATCCCGTCCGTCCGGGGGATGAAGGACGTCCTTCCCCCCGAGTCCGCCAGGTGGGCCGCCCTGGAGGCGGCTTACCGGGACTACGCCACGCGTTTCGGCTTCTCGGAGGTCCGGACCCCCGTTCTGGAGAGGACGGAGCTGTTCGCCCGCTCGGTGGGGGAGTCGACCGACATCGTCGAGAAGGAGATGTACACCTTCGCCGACAGGTCCGGCGACAGCCTCACGATGAGGCCCGAGGGAACCGCCCCGGTCGTCCGCGCGCTGCTCGAGCACCGGGCCGAGTGCGGAGAGTGGCCGGTCCGCCTCTTCTACGCGGGCCCGATGTTCCGGCACGAGCGGCCCCAGAAGGGACGGTTGCGGCAGTTCCACCAGCTCGGGGCCGAGCTCTTCGGCACCGACTCGCCGTACGCCGACGCCGAGGCGATCGCGCTTCTGCACGGATTCCTGGCCGCCGCGGGGCTGCGAGGCGTCTCGCTCGAGATCAACTCCCTCGGCGACCCGGCCTGCCGCCCGGAGTATCTCGCGAAGCTCTCGGCGTTTCTCGCCGCGCGGGACCCGCTGCTGTGCGACGACTGCCGCCGCCGCCGCGCCCGGAATCCGCTGCGCGTCCTGGACTGCAAGTCCGAGGGGTGCAGGGCGGCGACGGCCGACGCGCCGTCGGTCCTCGACACCCTGTGCGACGGTTGCCGCGCCCATTTCGAAGCGGTGGAAGTTGCCCTGGCGTCCGCGGGGATCCGGTTCGCCCGGAATCCCCGGATGGTGCGGGGGCTCGACTACTACCGCCGGACGACGTTCGAGTTCGTGATCCCCGGGATGGGCGCGCAGAACACCGTGGCCGCCGGCGGGCGGTACGACGGGCTCGCGGAGCTGATCGGCGGCAGGGAGAGGGTGCCCGCGATCGGTTTCGCCATCGGCGTCGAGCGGCTCCTGATGCTCCTGGGGGAAGGAGCGGCGCCGCCCCCGGCCGCGGACGTCTTCCTCGTGACGTCGTCCGCGCGCTTTCTCCCCGAGGCGTTCCGCTGGAAGATGGCGCTCGTCGGAAGCGGCGTCCGGGCCGACATGGACTACGAGGGGCGAAGCGTGAAGAGCCAGTTCCGGCGCGCCGACCGGTCGGGCGCCCGGTTCGTGGCCGTCTTCGGCGAGGCCGAGGACGCCCGCGGCGCGGTGGTCGTCCGGGACATGGCGGAAGCCCGGCAGGAAGAGGTTCCGAAGGACGAAGCGATGCGGCGGCTAGCGCGCCCGACCAAGGAGGAGTAACGGTGGAAGCGTTTCTTCCGGAACATAAGCGAAGCGTCTATTGCGGGCAGGTGCGCCCGGACCACATCGGGAAGGAGGTCGTCCTCTGCGGCTGGGTCCACAGGCGGCGCGACCACGGCGGGCTCGTCTTCGTCGACCTGAGGGACCGCGAGGGGCTCGTCCAGGTGGTCTTCTCGCCGGAGGGCTCGCAGGCGGCCCACGCCAGGGCGGACGAGTTGCGCGCCGAGTACGTCCTCTCCGTCCGCGGCGCGGTGCGCCGGCGGCCTCCGGGCACGGAGAACAGGAACATCCCCACCGGCGAGGTCGAGGTCGTCGCATCCACCCTCGCGATACTCAACGAGTCGAAGCCGATCCCGTTTTCCCTCGAGGACGACACCGACGTGGCCGAGAACGTGCGGCTGAAGTACCGGTACCTCGACCTGCGGCGCCTCCCGGTGCAGCAGGGCTTCATCCGGCGGTCCCTCCTCGCGCGCGCGACGCGGGACTACTTCTTCGAGAACGGGTTCATCGAGGTGGAAACGCCGGTGCTCACGAAGAGCACGCCCGAGGGGGCGCGCGACTACCTCGTCCCGTCCCGGGTCTCCCAGGGGATGTTCTACGCCCTTCCCCAGTCGCCGCAGCTGTTCAAGCAGATCCTGATGATCGCGGGGTACGACCGGTACGCGCAGATCGTCAAGTGCTTCCGCGACGAGGACCTGCGCGCGGACCGCCAGCCCGAGTTCACCCAGATCGACGTCGAGATGTCCTTCATCGACCGGGAGGACATCTTCCGGACGATGGAGGGGCTGATGGCGCGGATCTTCAAGGACGTGGTCGGCATCGACGTCCCCCGCCCGTTCCCCCGGATGAGCTACAAGGAGGCGATGGACCGGTACGGCGTCGACAAGCCCGACACCCGGTTCGCCCTCGAGATCACGGACTACACCGCGGAGCTCGCGAACACCCCCTTCCGCGTATTCGCCGACGTCGCCGCGAAGGGGGGCGTCATCCGGGGGATCACCGCGCCGGGCCTCGGCGATTCGAGCCGGACCGAGGTCGCGGCCCTGGAGGAAGTGGCGAAGATCGGCGGGGCCCGGGGGCTTGCCACCTGGAAGGTGACCGCCGACGGCCTTGCGTCGTCGCTGGCCAAGCATTTCACGGCCGAGCAGCTCCAGGCGATCCGCGCGAAGAGCGGCGCGAAGCCGGGCGACCTCATCCTCATGGTCGCGGACGCGTTCCCGACCGCCTGCGATTCGCTCGGCCGCCTGCGCCTCCACATCGGCGAGAAGTGCGGCCTCATCGACAAGTCGCGCTACGAATTCCTCTGGGTGATCGATTTTCCCCTCCTCGAGTGGGACAAGGAGGAGAAGCGGTGGGGCGCGATGCACCATCCGTTCACGGCGCCCCTCGACGAGGACCTGGCGCTGCTCGAGTCCGACCCGGGGCGGGTGCGCGCCAAGGCGTACGACATGGTCCTCAACGGCTCCGAGATCGGGGGAGGCAGCATCCGTATCCACCGGCAGGACGTCCAGTCGAAGATGTTCCGGCTCCTCAACATCGGGCCCGAGGACGCGAAGATGAAGTTCGGCTTCCTCCTCGAGGCGCTCGAGTTCGGGGCGCCGCCGCACGGCGGGATCGCCTTCGGCCTGGACCGCCTCGCCATGATCGTGTCGGGCGCGAAGTCGCTGCGCGACGTGATCGCCTTCCCGAAGACGCAGAAGGCCACGTGTCTCATGACGGACGCGCCGTCCCCGGTCGACGTGAAGCAGCTCCGGGAGCTGCACGTCCGGGTGATCGCGCCGGAAAAGAAAGCGCCCGCCTGAACCGCTGCCCCGCGGCTGCTTGAGGGCGGTCCCGGCAGGGCGCGGGAGGGTCGACGGCGTCGTGCTGCCGCGCGCGCTCTTTCGTCCGGACTCGGTCGCCGTCGTCGGCGCTTCCCGCAACCCGGGAAAGGTCGGGTACGGCGTCTTCGCCAACCTCGTCGGGGCCGGGTTCCCCGGGCGCCTCTACGCCGTCAACCCCGCGGGCGGGGAGGTCCTGGGCCGCCCGATCCTTCGCTCGCTCGACGAGATTCCCGGTCCCGTCGACCTCGGCGTCCTCGTCGTCCCTCCCGGCGCCGTCGTCGAGGCGATCCCGCGGCTTGCCGCGAAGGGGATGAAGGCGGCGATCGTGATCTCCGCCGGCTTCAAGGAAACGGGGAAGGTCGGGGCGTCGCTGGAGAGGACGCTGCGCGCGGCGGCCTCGGCCGCCGGCGTCCGGCTGCTGGGACCGAACTGCCTCGGGCTCATCGACACCCATTCCCGCCTCAACGCCTCGTTCGCCGCGGGAACCCCCCCCGAGGGCTCGATCGCCTTCTTCTCGCAGTCGGGCGCGCTGTGCACGGCCGTCCTCGACTGGGCGATCGGCGAAGGCGTCGGCTTCTCGAAGTTCATCAGCCTGGGAAACAAGGCGGACATCTCCGAATCGGACGTGATGGAGCACCTCTCGGGCGACCCGGAGACGCGCGTCATCCTGGGTTACGTGGAAAGCATCGACGACGGGACCCGCTTTCTCGCGGCGGCGCGGGAGGTGACGCCGAAAAAGCCGGTCATCCTCGTCAAGGCAGGCGCGACGGCCGCGGGAGCGCGGGCGGCGTCGTCGCACACGGGAAGCCTCGCCGGTTCGGACCGGGCGTACTCGGCCGCGTTCCGGCAGGGGGGAATCCTGCGGGCGGAGACGGTCGAGGAGCTGTTCGACCTCGCGCTCGGGTTCGCCATGCAGCCGATGCCGTCCGGCGAGCGGCTCCTGATCGTGACGAACGCGGGAGGGCCGGGAATCCTGGCGGCCGACACCGCGGAACGGCTGGGCGTCACGCTGGCCGACGTGTCGCCGGGCCTGCGGCAGCGCCTGCTGGGAGTCGTCCCGCCGACGGCGGCCCTCGGAAACCCGGTGGACCTCGTCGGGGACGCCCGTGCCGACCGCTACCGCGAGGTCCTGGCGGCGGTCCGCGAAGCGCCCTCCGTCGATTCCGTGCTGGTCCTCCTGACGCCGCAGGCGATGACGGAGGCCGCGGAGACGGCTCGCGCGGTCGTCGAGACGTTCTCGGGGGCGCGCCAGACCGTCCTGGCGTCCTTCATGGGAGAGGCGTCGGTCCGGGAGGCGCGCAAGGTCCTCTCGGGAGGCGGGATCCCGAACTACCCCGTCCCGGAGCGCGCCGTCCGCGCGCTTCGGGCGATGCACCGGTACCGCCGGCTCCGCGAGGCCCCCGCGCGCGAGGACGAAGCGGCCCCGGCCGCGGACCGCGCGGCCGCGGAACGGGCGGTCCGCGCGGCCCTTGCCGCCGGGCGCCGGACGATGGGGGAGGAGGACGGCCGGGCGGTGCTCGAGGCGTACGGCTTCGCGTTTCCGAGGCACGCATTCGCCCGGACGAGCGCCGAGGCGGCCCGGGCGTTTCAGGCGGTCGGCGCGCCGGCGGTCATGAAGATCGCGTCGCCCGACATTCTCCACAAGACGGACGTCGGGGGAGTCCGGCTCGACCTCGGTTCGCCGGGGGAGGCCGCGCGCGCCTTCGTCGAGATCACGTCGTCCGTCCGCAGGAAGGCGCCGTCGGCCTGGATTTCGGGCGTCTCGGTCCAGGAGATGGTGGCGGGCGGGCGGGAACTGATCCTGGGGATGAGCCGGGACCCGCAGTTCGGGCCGCTCCTCATGTTCGGGCTCGGGGGCATCGCCGTCGAGGTCCTGAAGGACGTGTCGTTCCGCGTGGCCCCCGTGTCACGCCGGGACGCCCGCGAGATGGTGCGGGAGATCCGCTCCTACCCGCTCCTTGCCGCGTTCCGGGGGACCGAGCCGATGGACGAGGACGCGATCGTCGATGCCCTCCTGCGCCTGTCGCGTCTTTCCCTCGACATTCCCGGGATCCAGGAGATCGACATCAACCCGGCCATCGTGCTGCCCCGGGGCAACGGCTTGCGGGCGATCGACTGCCGGATGGCCATCGCGGAGGCAACGGCATGAACCTGTACGTGGCGTCGACGTCGGGGAATTCGGGCAAGACCCTCGTGTCCCTCGGGCTGGCGAAGACGTGGGCCGGCCGCGGGGTCACCGTCGGGTACGTGAAGCCCCTCGGGAAGATTCCCGTGGTGACGGAGGCAGGGATCGTGGACGAGGACGCCGCGTTCCTCGCCAAGGAACTCGGCCTGCCGGGGCCGCCGGAGGCGACATGCCCGGTCGTCGTCACGCAGGACCTCGTGATCTCGGCGTACGGGGGCGGGCAGGCGCCGCTCCGGGAACGGGTCGACCGGGCCATCGGCGACGCCTCCTCCCGGTGCGAGGTCCTCCTCGTCGGCGGGACCGCGAACCTGAGGGACGGGATATTCCTGGGGCTGCCGCCCCTGGACATCGTCGCCGCCCACGGCTGCAAGGTGCTCCTCGTCGACCGGTTCGGGGGGGAGAAGTCGATGGACCAGGTCCTGTGGGCGGCCGGGGTCCTGGGAGGCCGCCTTCTCGGCGTCGTCCTGAACCGCGTCGACGCGGCGCAGGAGAAGTTCGTGCGGGAGATGGCGCGCCCCTTCTTCGAATCCCGGGGGATCCGGACCTTCGGCGCTATCCCTTCGGACCCGCTGCTCGACAGCGTGACCGTGGCCGCGCTCGCGGCGGCCGTGTCCGCGACCGTGGAGTGCGGGGAGGACCGGCTCGACGCGATGGTCGAGAGGTTCTGCGTCGGCGCGATGGACGTCGAGAGCGCGTTGCGCGTCTTCCGGCGCATTCCCCGGAAGGCGGTCGTCACGGGAGGCTCCCGCGCCGACATCCAGCTCGCGGCCCTCGAGACCGACACGCGGTGCCTCGTCCTGACGGGGGGAATTCCCCCCAACGACCTCATCGTCCACAAGGCCGAGCAGAAGGGGGTTCCCATCCTCGTCTGCCGGGACGACACCATGGTGGTGGTCGAACGGTTCGAGAAAATCGTCGGCCGCCTCCGGATCCGCGAGAGCGAGAAGATCGCCCGTGGCGTGGGGCTCGTGTCGGACCACGTCGACGCGGCCGGGATCCTGGCGTCCCTCCGCGCCGCCGGCCGATAGCCGCACCGGAACAGGGGTTTCTCCTTGACATCCCGAGGCCCCTTGTATACTGTATGCTCGGCTTGAGGGGGGGACCCTCCCATGCCGGATCCGAATTCTCCCCTGATTCAGCGCGGTCGTCAGGAAGCGAAACATCCCGAGTCCGGCGACGGATCGACGCCGACATGCGACAGGTGAAGCGGTCGTCCTGAACCACCCGCACATCATCCAAGGAGGCGCCAGATGAGCCGGAAGAAGATCACCGTGGTCGGCGGCGGGAACGTCGGCGCCACCACCGCGCAGCTCCTCGCCCAGAAGGACTTCTGCGACGTCGTCCTCGTCGACATCGTCGAGGGAATGCCGCAGGGCAAGGCGCTCGACCTCATGCAGACCGGCCCGGTCTACGGATACGATACGAACATCATCGGGACCAACGGGTACGAGGAGACCGCCGGTTCCGACATCATCGTCATCACCTCGGGCCTTCCCCGGAAGCCCGGGATGAGCCGGGACGACCTTCTCAAGGTGAACGCCGGCATCGTCAAGGACGTCACGCTCAAGTCCGTCGCGAAGTCGCCCGACGCGATGATCATCGTCGTGTCGAACCCGCTCGACGCGATGACCTACGTGGCGTACAAGCACAGCAAGCTTCCCGCGAACAAGGTCATGGGGATGGCGGGGATTCTCGACTCCGCCCGCTTCCGGACATTCATCGCCATGGAGCTCGCGGTCTCGGTCAAGGACATCACCGCGTTCGTCCTCGGCGGGCACGGCGACACGATGGTCCCGTCCACGAAGTACACGACGGTGGCCGGGATCCCGGTCGAGGACATCATCCCGAAGGCGAAGCTCGACGCGATCGTCGAGCGCACCGCGAAGGGCGGCGGCGAGATCGTCGCGCTCCTCAAGACGGGGTCGGCGTACTACGCCCCGGCGGCCTCGGCCGTCCAGATGGTCGAGGCGATCGTCCTCGACAAGAAGATGATCCTCCCCTGCGCCGTCCTGTCGCAAGGCAAGTACGAGGGGTGCGACGGGCTGTTCGTCGGGCTGCCGGCGAAGCTCGGGGAGAAGGGGATCGAGGAAGTCGTGAAATTCAAGCTCTCCGCCGGGGAGACCGAGAAGCTCAGGAAATCGGCCGCGGCCGTCAAGGAGCTGTGCGAGGCCGTCGACCGCCTCGGGTTCTGACGGCGGGATCCCGAAGTCGGCTGCGGACGCGCGGACCCTCCGCCGGGGCGGCCCGCGTCCGCGGAATGGTCCAGCGAGGGGGGGAACCTGGCGGTTCTCCCCTTTGCCCGTTTCACGGCCGGCCCGCGCGGCGCGTCCGCCGACCGGCGCGGCGCCGATTCCTTCCCCGGCAAGGCCGGGCAGTCCCGGGAACGCCCGGGGGGCACACGAGCGGGAGGTCGCGGCAGATGAACGGCTACAGGTGGCAGACCGGGTCGGTGGCGTGGCTCCTGCACCGCCTCACCGGCCTGGCGCTGACCCTGTACATCGTCCTTCACATCTGGGTCGTCCACCACCTGTCGCTGGGCCCCCGGGCCTTCGACGAGATGATGGCGACCGTGCAGTCGCCCGCCTTCCGGCTCCTCGAGATCGGCCTCCTCGGAACGGTCCTTTACCATTCCTTCAACGGGTTCAGGATCCTCCTGTTCGACCTGGGGATCGCCGTCAAGGCCCAGCGAAAGGTCTTCTGGGCGGCGTTCGTGCTGACGATCGCCGTCCTCGCGTACGGCGGCGAGAAGATGCTGTCCCACCTGATGCATTGACGGGGCGAGGAGACCGCGCGGTGCGATACAAGGGCTCCCTGATGTCCGGCGGCGCGACGGCGTGGTTCCTGCAGCGCCTCTCCGGGCTCGTCCTGATCGTTCTCCTGCTGGTCCACTTCGCGGTGCTCCACGGCGGGGACGGCACGGTGACCTACGAGAAGGTCGCCGCGCGGCTCGCGACGCCGGCCTGGAAGACCTTCGACCTCCTGTTCCTGGTCCTCGGCATCTTCCACGGGATGAACGGCCTCCTGATGGTGATCCGGGACTACGCGACCACGGGATGGAAGCGCGGGACGCTCTACGCGGCGGTCGTCGTGGCCGGCCTCGTCTTCCTCGTGCTCGGCTGCGTCACCGTGATCCCGTTCCAGGTCGGGGTCCGGTGAGCCGCGCGTGCGACAGGGCGGCGACGTCGTGATCCACAAGCACGATGTCATCATCGTGGGCGCCGGGCTCGCGGGGTTGCGGGCGGCGGTCGAGCTCGCCGGGACCGCCGACGTGGCCGTCCTGACCAAGGTGCACCCGACGCGGTCGCACTCCGGCGCGGCCCAGGGGGGCGTCGGCGCGGCCCTCGGCAACGCCTCGGACGACTCGATCGAGCTCCATTTCTTCGACACGGTGAAGGGATCGGACTGGCTCGGGGACCAGGACAGCCAGGAGCTGATGACGGCCGAGGCTCCCGAGGTCATCCGGGAGATGGAACACATGGGGGTCCCCTTCAGCCGGACCCCGGACGGGAAGATCGCCCAGCGTCCCTTCGGCGGTCATTCCCGCCCGCGCGCCTGCTACGGCGCCGACTCGACCGGCCACTTCATGCTCCACACCCTCTGGGAGCAGTGCGTCAAGCGGAGCATTCCGATCTACCCCGAGTTTCACGTCCTGTCCCTCGTCATGGAGGCGGGCGGCTGCGCGGGCCTCGTGGCGCTGGACATGCGCCGCGGCGGGATCCACACGTTCCGCGCCCGGGCGGTCCTCCTCGCCACGGGCGGCTACGGGCGGGCCTTCAGGATCACGTCGAACGCCCATGCGAACACGGGCGACGGGCTATCGCTCGTCTACCGGGCGGGGCTCCCGCTCGAGGACATGGAGTTCGTCCAGTACCATCCGACGGGTCTCTGGAAGCAGGGGATCCTGGTGACCGAGGGCGCCCGGGGCGAGGGCGGGTACCTCCTCAACGGCAAGGGCGAGCGGTTCATGGAGAAGTACGCGCCCCGGTTCATGGAGATGGGTCCCCGCGACCTCGTCTCCCGGTCGATCCAGACCGAGATCAACGAGGGGCGGGGGATCGGCGGCCAGGACTTCGTCCACCTCGACCTGCGGCATCTCGGCGCCGCCACGCTCAACGAACGGCTTCCCCAGATCAGCGGGCTGTGCAGGAAGTTCGCGGGGGTGGACCCGGCGACTGCGCCGATCCCCATCCAGCCCACCGCCCACTACTCGATGGGCGGGATCCCGACGGACATCGACTGCCGGGTCGTCCGGGACGAGAGGAACACCCCCGTCGCCGGCCTCTTCGCGGCTGGGGAGTGCGCCTGCGTTTCGGTCCACGGCGCCAACCGCCTCGGCTGCAACTCCCTGCTCGACGCCGCCTGCCACGGGCGGCGGGCGGGGCGCGCGATCCGCTCCTTCCTCGACGGGAAGCCCGCCCTGCTTCCGCTCCCGGAAAGCCCCGGGAAGGAGGCCCGCGACGAGATCGACCGGATCGTCGGGAGCGGCGGGCCGGTGAAATGCGCCGCGGTCAGGCATACGCTCCAGGAGACCATGAGCAGGAACTGCGGCGTCTTCCGGACGGGCGCGTTGCTCGAAGAGGGACTCTCGGTGGTCAAGGACCTCCAGGACCGGTACGCGAAGGTCGGGATCCAGGACAAGGGGGCCCGGTTCAACACCGACCTCCTCGAGGCGATCGAACTCGGCCACCTGCTCGAGTTCAGCGAGGTCGTCATCTGCGGGGCGCTGGCCCGCGAGGAGTGCCGGGGCGCCCACTGGCGAAACGACTACCCGGGCCGCGACGACGGAAACTGGATGAAGCACACGCTCGCGTTCCGGACGGAGCACGGCCCCCGCCTGGCGTACAAGCCGGTCGTCATCACGAAGCATCCGCCCCGGGAAAGGAAATATTGATGAGGGGACGGCGGGCGTGAAATACACGTTCAGGATATTCCGTTTCGATCCGGAGGCGGACTCCGCCCCCCGGTACCAGGCGTACGAGGTGGAGTGCGAAAAGGGGTGGACGGTCCTGGACGCCCTGAACGAGATCAAGTGGTTCCAGGACGGGACGCTTGCGTACCGCCGGTCCTGCCGGCACGAGATCTGCGGATCCTGCGCGGGAAAGATCAACGGGAAGAACGGGCTGTTCTGCAGCACCCAGGTCGAGGAGCTGAAGAGTTCGACCGTCACCGTCGACCCGATCAACGCCTTCCCGGTCATCAAGGACCTGGTGACCGACATGGAGGAGTTTTTCGACCGGATCCGGGCGGTCGAGCCGTACCTCCAGGCGTCCGCGCCGCCCACGGACTTCGAGCGCGAACAGTCCGTCGCGGACCGGGCGGTCATCGACGACGCGGTCAACTGCATCCTGTGCGGCTCGTGCACGGGGTCGTGTCCGTCCTTCTGGTATAATAAGAGCTACCTGGGCCCCGCCGCGCTGCTCAAGGCGTTCCGGTTCGCGTTCGACTCGCGCGACGAGGCGCTGGCCCGCCGGCTCGACCTCGTCGACGACCAGAACGGGCTGTGGCGGTGCCACACGATCTTCAACTGCAACGAGTGCTGCCCGAAGTCGCTCGACGTCACCGGCGCGATCCAGGAACTGAAAAAAGCGGCATTCCTGCGGAAGATATGATGGGATATACTTAACGGCCGAAAATACCCGGTTGCCGTTCCGGAGGGGGGGCGGCATCCGTATCGTCGCTGTCCCGCAG
>JBLNEU010000143.1:0-8540 GCA_050263015.1 Deltaproteobacteria bacterium
CGCGGCGAATTCCCGGGAAGCGCCCAGGTTTTCCAGGCGCCGCTCCCGGGGTCATGGACGCTCACCTGTCCCGAATTCCATTCGCTCACCCAGATCCGTCCCTTCGAGTCGGACCAGACGCGGCGGGCGCCCTGGCCGGGCGTCGGAGGCTCGATGAGCGAGGCCTTGCCCGTTGTCGTGTCGACCCGGGCGATATGACTGCCTGCAAGGGATGCGTAATAGACGTCGCCTCCGGGCGTGATCGCGATGCCGTAGGGACCTCTGCCTCGTGGCGCGTCGAAGACTTCGAACCGGCCGCTCTTCGGGTCCAGGCGGCCGTAGACGCCGCTCTGGCCCGTGAACCAGAGGACGCCTTTTCCGTCGAAGGTCGCCGTGTTGAGGTTGGCGTTGCCCCGGGCTTCGGGCAGCGAAAAGACCTTGACCCCTTTGGTCCGCGGGTCCACGCGGACGATCGCGTTCAGACCGCTGTCCGTGACCCACGGTGCTCCGTCAGGGCCGATGACGACGCCGTGCGGCGCCGAGCGTTCGCCGAGAGCGATCTGCTCGGCCTTGCCGGTCCCCGGGTCCAGTCTTCCGAGGGCGCCCTGGGCCTGCGCGGTGTACCAGACCGATCCGTCCGGTGCCGGCGCGACATCGTGGGGATGAGCGCCTTTCGGGACGGGATAGTAGCGGACCTCCTGCGCTTCCGCGGGCACGGCGGACGCAATCCGGGACCATATCGCGAACGCGAGGACAAGGCGCGCCGCCGGGTCTCCGATTCCCGACGCGCTCTTGTCGATCGCGTTCACGGTGACCTCCCGGTGCCGCGAAGGGGCCGATCGTTTCATCACAATTATCGATGTGGGAAGCGTGCCGTTCGATCCGGGTCGGCTATGCATTCGAGCGACCCGGGAACCGAAGCGCTCGCGAAGGCATCTGATGTAACAGCAGCCGCACACCGCAACAAACCCCTGACATCGGAGGAGCCATGAGGAAAAGTGCGATGTTTCTTGCTGCGTTGCCGCTGTTGCTCCTGACCGCTTGCGTCCCGTACTACGCCGGGACGTACGAACCCGGCCCGTCCGCCGAGGTATCGGTCTCGGTGCCAATCCTTCCACCCGTGGTCGTGCTGGAATCCAGGCCGTACTACACCTTCAGGGGTTACTATTACTACTGGGACGCCGATCGCGATTTCTGGCTGTATTCAAGAGCCCGCCGCGGGCCATGGTACCAGCTCCCCTCCTCGCACTATCCCGAGAGATTCCAGTACAAGGGAAAGTGGCACGAGAGGGGCCGGGGCCGGGGCCACGAACGAGACGATGACAGAGGCAGAGGGCGCGAGCGGTGAAGTCTTACCGCGGGACCGCGGACGGGGATTCGACATCCCCGCCCGCGGCCCGGGTTACCAGGTGTAGTGCACGGTGTAGGTGATGACCGCCTCGCCGTCGGGACGGACCTTCGGGCGGAACTCGATCGTCCGCGCGTCCGTCTTGGCGAAATCCATCGATTTCGCCTTCAGCTCCCACTCGACGGCGCGGTACAGGTGCTCGACCACCCGGACCTCGACCTCCTCCTTCTTGTGGTTGCGCACCTTGATCTCGAACGTCTCGTCGGCCCAATGGTTGTTCGTGTCGAGCCGGAAAGCGGTCTGCCGGCGCTCCCCGACGACGTCGAACGCGTTGCCGGTGTAGAGCCGGACCGTCTCGTCCTTCGACGTGTGGTCGACGGCGTCCTCGCCGACGAATTCGTTTCGGCCGTCGTCGTCGCGCCGATAGATCTTGACCTTTCCCTTCGGCAGCGGCATCCCGAGGCGCGAATCCTCGGAATTGCGGAACTCGAGCATCACCCAGACCTTCGGGTTGGACTGGGTGCCGTAGTCGGGCCGGTTCCGGATGCTCGACGCGTCCCAGCCGCGGTACTGGGGGCCCAGCTGCGCGCCGTCGTAGACGTAGAGGCGTTTCGCGGGGACGCCCGACGCCCGCACGAACTCGACCTGCTTGATCTCGCGGTCGAGGACCGTCGTCGGACGCGCGAGCGTGTAGAGGTGATACTCCTCGAATGCCCGCTCGGACACCGGCGCCGCCGGGGCCGCCGCCATCTCCATGGCCGCGGCCCTCGCATAGGCCACGCCTTCTCCCTGGACCCGGGCCACGTCGCCCGCCATGAGCTTGACCCGGGCGTCGTCGAAATCCTTGCCGCTCATGTTCTCCAGCGTGACCCAGCCGATGATGTCGAACGCGTCACCCTTCTCCGGGGCGACGGCGTTGTACGACGCTTCCCACCGCATGCCGCCCGTCAGGTAGGAGAACTCGACGTCGTGCTTTCCCGGCGCGTCGGTCCACAGCCGCCACAGGAGCGTCGGTTTGAGGAACGCCTTCGGGTCGAGGGCCTCGAACACCGGCTTGCCGGGCAGCCCGAACACGATCTTTCCGTCCACCTCGACGATCGGCTGGCCGCCGCCCTGGGGCTGGCCGTAGTACGACTGCATCGCCGCGTACTGCTGGCCGTACCGGTGGAGCGCCGACGTGTGGGGAACGTAGCCGCTCCGCAGGATCTTCCCCCTGACGATCTTCTTCTCTCCCGTCTGCGGCACGGTGATCTCGAAATCGAGCGTCTTCCCCTCCGATTTTCGCAGCAGCAGCCCTTCGCTCAGCGGGTCGCTCTCGTAATTCTGCTCGAGGATCCGGATCGCGTCGGGCCTCGCGAGGTCGCGCAGCACCAGGGAGTCGGGTTCCAGGTGGGCGGTGATGTCCGTCATGCGCACCTCGTTCTCTCCCTTCCGGAGATCCAGCGCGCGCGTCTCCTTGACGGTGGCGAAGTTCTGGTTGTAGATGGTCAGCTGCGTCTCGGCGGGGACGGAACGCGCCAGAAGGACCGCCGCCAGGGCAATCGCCGCTCTTTTCATGAGGAACCCTCCTTGGAAAGCCGTTGCCGTTGATGAGACTGCGCGGGGCGAAAAAGTTCCCGCCTCCCGGGGCGATCGTATCAGGACGAGGCGGGGATTTTCAGCAGGAACCCGTCACGCCGGTGAAAGTCGGGCCGGGGGCCGGGATGGGCCAGCGCCCAGTGGCTTGTCGCGCCCCCCTTCGTCCTGACGACGGCGCAGACGCCGATGTCCGCGTCCCTGTCCCGCGGAACGACCTTTCCGATGTCCGTGTCGAGCAAGAGCCGGAGCGCCCCGGGTTCCGTCCGTACGTCGAAGGGAAGCGTCGCGAAGCCCGTCTCCTCCCGCATGCCCTCCCGGTACGACGCGAAGCGGTAGGCGTTCCAGTGGCCGGCCGGCGAGAGGTTGAATTCCCGGTAATCCGGGGAACCGGCGGCCCCGACAAAGAGCTCGAGACACGTGCCTTCCCAGAGGCGGTTCCTCCGTTCGGGGGCGTCGGCCCGCGGCGGAATCGCGAGCGCCGACAGGTCGCCCCGGATCTCGAAGCGGACGGTCAACGTCTCCACGCACCGGCCGATCGCGCCGACGATCGCGATGGGGGGGAGGGAGCGCTCGTCCGGAAACGGTTTCAGGGCGAATGGGACGAGCGTCATCGGAAATCACGCATACCGGAGGTGGCGGGCTCTCCGTTTCGCGAATTCCCGCTCCTCCCGGCCCCACGCCGCCGCGGGGCCGCGCCACCCCTCGCCCCGCTCGAGCGCCTCCCGCTCGCGGCTCGAGCCGCAAAGAAGGTCGAAGGCGGGAATGCGCTCGACGAACTCGTACGCTTCCGTGCGCCAGCGGAATCGCGCGGGATCCTGGGCGCGGGCGGCGGCGACGCACGCGAGGCCCGTCCGGACGGGGCGGAACGCGTCGCGGTCGACCACGACGACTTCCGCGCCGTGGCACCGCGCCCCGGCGTGCTTGTCCCAGGCCGGCACGAAGCTTGCCGGCCGGAAAGCGACTCCCGGCAGCCGCTCGCCGGCAAGCGCGTCCGCGAGCCGGCCGGCATCGAGCCACGGGGCGCCGAACAGCTCGAACGGCCGCGTGGTGCCGCGCCCCTCGGAGAGGTTCGTCCCCTCGAGAAGGCACATCCCCGGATAGACGAGCGCCGTCTCCGGCGTCGGCATGTTGGGGGACGGAAAGACCCACGGAAGCCCGGTGTCGCGCTGGTGCATTCCACGCCGCCAGCCGCGGCACGGGATGACGGCGAGCGGGAGGTCGAGGCCCCGCTCCGCGCGGTACATTGCCGCCAACTCGCCGACGGTCATGCCGTGGCGGACCGCGACGTCGTGCACGCCGCAGAAGCTTTCGAAGCCGGGACGGAGCCCCGGGCCTTCCACGGCGCGCCCGCCGACCGGATTCGGCCGGTCGAGGACGAAGAAGGCGATCTTGGCGGCCGCCGCGGCCTCCATGCAGAAGAGCATGGTCGCCTGGTACGTGTAGTAGCGTGTCCCGACGTCCTGGATGTCGAAGACGAGCGCGTCGAGTCCGCGCAGCGTCTCGCCGGCGGGCCGGAGCGACCCGGCGTCGCGTCCGTAGAGGGAGTGGACCGGCGCCCCGGTCTTCGGGTCGCGCTCGTCCTCGACGGCGGCCATGTACTGGATGTCCCCGCGGATCCCGTGTTCCGGCCCGAAGAGCGCGGCAAGCCGGACGCCGCGCGCCGCGTGGAACAGGTCCGCGGCGTGGCGCAGCCGCCGGTCGACCGCGGTGGGGTTGCAGACGAGCCCGACCGAAAGCCCCCGCAGCGGCGCGAAGCGCTTCTCGACCAGGCCGTCGAGGCCCGTTGCGACCTTCCCCGCGCGGCGCACGGCGGCTCCCATACTCGAGGAAGATACCACAACTTCCGCCGGAGCGGCTCAGAGCCCTTTTCGAGCCCGCGGGAGGAGGATTTCCCGGAACGCCAGGTCGTGCTCGACCCGGAACGACTCCTCGAAATCCTTTCCCCCGCACGCCGCAAGATAGCCCTTGACGAACCTCAGCGTCTCGGGGGGCGCTTCCAGGATTCCCTTGGCGACGGCAAGCGCCTCGTCCATCAGCCGGTCCGCGTCCACGATCGTGCCGACCAGGCCGATTCGGAGCGCGTCGTCGGCGCCGATGGTCCGGCCGGTCAGCGCGAGGTCCCGGGCATGTCCCTCGCCGACGATCCATCGAAGGGGAGTGACGAGGGGAGGTGCGCCGAACCTGATTTCCGGGTGCCCGAACGAAGCCGCGGGAGCGCCGATGCGGAGGTCGCACAGGGCGGCCAGGTCGAAGCCCCCGCCCACGGCGGGTCCGTTGACCGCGGCGATGAGCGGCTTGGGGAAGCGCCAGACGTCAAGATGGTACCGGGAGGAGGAATCGACGAGCTCGTCGAACCGCTCCGGCTGCCGGAACTCGGCGAGGTCGAACCCGGCGCTGAAGACGGTGCCGGCGCCGGTCACGATCGCCGCCCCCACCTTCCCCGAGTCGCCCCATTCGGCAAGGCAGTGCGAGATTTCCCGCCGCATCCGGATGGAAATGGCGTTCCGCTTGTCGGGCCGGTTCAGGGTGAGGACCCCGATTCCGGCCTGGTTCATCTCGGCTCGAATGGTCTCGTAAGGCGTCATTGTCCCCCCCGGTCCGGCGTCCGGTGCCGCAGTCCTTCCGGCCGTCACGCGTTGTCTCGGCCACGCCGCCCCACCGGGCAGGAGCCGATGCAATGGAAGCAGAAATATTGCGGCCCGATGTGGCCCGCCTGGTACATCTTCCAGAAGAGGTCGTCCTTGAACATCGCCTTCCTCTCTTCGGCGGACGCATCCGCGTGGCGGATCCAGAAGCCGATCGCCCCGGAAAGCCCGTACGGCTGGGAGTGCCGGATGCATTTCATCACGTCGGTCTTTCCCGCTTCGTCGAGCGCCCGTCCCGGGCACCGCTCCACGCAAAGCCCGCAATCCGTGCACGGGTTGTCCGCGCGCGGTCCATCGGACGGAAGGTCGAGGTCGGTCAGGACGGCCGAGAAGACAACGCGGCTGCCGAAGCGGGGGTGCACCACGAGGTTGTGGCGGCCGAAGGTTCCGAGCCCGGCCGCCACCGCCGCGTGTCGCAGCGAGACCTGGCCGACCGTCCCCCTGGTCGCCCGGCTCATCTCCATCGGGTACGACACGGGCACCGTCATGGCGCGCGCGCCGTACTCCCGGTCGAGAAACCGGGCCAGGCGGTAATTGCACCCGCGCGCGAACTCCATGAGATCGTACCGGCCGTTCTGGGCGATGAACATGTCGGGGCTCTCGCAGCTGGCGAGTTCCCTGTACGCCATCAGCACGAGCGACCTGGCTCCGGGAAAGATCGTGTCGAGCGCCGGCGATCGCGGGCTGCGGTAGTCGTCGGCCGACGCGAACCCGGCATCGTCGGCGCCCAGCCCCATCACGTGGGAACGGATGTCGTCCTTGACCATGGATCTCCTCCTTCGGTGTCCGTCGTGCGGTCGCGAACGATAGCGACCGGTCGGTATGTTGGCCGCCGCAGGCCGGCCCGCCCGGGGAAGGCCGGGGCCGCGTCCCGTCACGCTCTCAGTTGGCGAATGTAGGCGCGAAGCTGGCTCGACGTCTCCTTGAGGAAGCGGGCATCCCTGCCGGACGTATAGAGGGCGGTTGCCCCGTTGAGCGCGATGACGATGAAGTCGGCCACTTCGCGGTGATTCACGCCCTTCTTGAGGAACCCCATCCGGTCCGCCTCCCTGAGCCATGACGCGAGCAGGGCGGCGAAGTCCATGAAGCCGGCCCGGATGCGGCGGCTCATCGTCTCGGACTGGCCCGAAAGCTCGACGAGCATGTTGAAGAAGAAGCACCCGCCGGCGAACACCTCGGCCCCGCAGTAGCCGAAGAGGTCGTTCTCGACGACCTTCTCGATCCGCGCAATCGGGTCCTCGATCTTCCGGGCCCCCTTGAAGACGATCCCCTTCCAGATGTCGACGGCCCGTTCGTAGGCCGCGCCCCACAGCTCCTCCTTGCTCGCGAAGTGGCCGTAGAGCCCGCCCTTGGTAAGGCCGGTCGCCGCGAGCAGGTCGTTGATCGACGTGTTGTAAAACCCCTTCACCGAGAAGATCTGGAGGGCCTCGGCGATGATCTGCTCGCGGGTGCGGTGCCCGTCCTTCCTCATGGCCGCCCTCAAACCTTCTTCCGATCCTCGACGGTGAGCTCGAGCACGACGCGCCCCCAGCCGCCGCACTGCACCCCGACGTCGAAACAGGCCGCCCGGCGGAACCGCATCTCGTTCGGGTCGACGCCCGCGTAGAAGAGCTCGTTGGACGCGAAGATCATGCCGGTCGCCGCGTTGAGCGCGTAGATGCAGACCTTCTTCGGGCAGCGTTGCGTCAGGAGATTTCCCGCGCCGTCGAAGTAGAGCTTGTCGCCGGCCTTGTGCCCGCTGTTGCACCCGTGCGAGGCGACGACCGTCAGCACGATCGTCTTGTCGAGGAGGGCGGGGGCCTTGTCGAGGACGTCCTCGTTCCTCGGATTGTCCCGGAACGCCTTCATCTCCTCGTCGGAGTAGCCGAGGTGGGACTTCATCACGGTCCACTTGACGGTCTTCCAGGCGGTCTCCCGGATCCCCATGCGTCACCCCCCGCCGGCCGCGTCCGCGCGCCGCGATAATATACCGACCGGTCTGTTTATATCAGGGGTACCGGGGTCCGTCAAGCGGAAATCGCCCCGGGGGGCGGCTTGATCCGGGACCGGCGTCCGCGATATAGTCTCCCTGCATCGGCGAATGTCGTCCCCGTCCTACGCAGGGAGCGCAGCGCGGCCGGTCCCCGGCGGCGACGCGCCCCTTGTCCCGCAGTGGTCCCTCCGACCGAAAGCGAGGAAAAGATGAAGAGATCGGCAACGCGCTCGCTCGCGGCGGCCGCCTGCTGCCTGATGCTCGGGCTGGCGGCCGGCGCCCACGCGGTGAGGCCGCCGGGTTCCCAGGGAGGCGCTCCGTCGGCGCCGACCGGGCTCTCGGCGGCCCTGGTATTCCCTCACCACGTGGGCCTCTCGTGGAACGCCAACCCCGAACCGGATGTCGCCGGCTACAACGTCTACAGGAGCACCGCGCCGAAGGGCGGCTACCTGAAGGTCACCGCGTCGCCGTTGCCGGGGACCTCGTTCCTCGACACGGCGGTGGCGGTCGGGACGACGTACTACTACAAGGTGACGGCCGTCAACGCCGCAGGGAGCGAGGGGAAACAGTCGGCCGTCGTAGCGAGCGCCGTGGCGGAAGTGCCGGACACGTTTCCCCCGGGGTACCCGTTGGGATTCGACGCCCGGGGCGCCTACGGAACGGTGAGCCTTTCCTGGACGAACCCGCCCGACGACGATTTCGCCGGGACGACGGTCCGGTACGATCTCTCCGGGTATCCGTCGGGCCCGCAGGGCGGACTGCCGGTCTGCGACCGCCCCGCGGCGCCGGGGTCGGGCGACTCGTTCACCCACGGGGGGCTCGAGAACGGCCGGACTTACTACTATGCGGCGTTCTCGTACGACCGATCGGGCAACTATTCGGCAGGGGTGACGGCGTCCGCGGCGCCGGTCGACAACGTCTTTCCCGTCATCAGCGGCGTCGGCGCCGACAACGTGACGTCGAGCGGCGTCACGATCCGGTGGACGACGGATGAGCCGGCCGACTCGCAGGTCGAGTA
>JBLNEU010000144.1:0-4428 GCA_050263015.1 Deltaproteobacteria bacterium
CGTGGCGACGCCGATCCTGGCGCTTGCCGCATGCAGCAGTTCCTCCGCCGCGCGGATGTCGGGGCGCTGGCGCGCCAGCGACGACGGGAGACTGACCGGAAGGTCCAGCGGCAGCTCGAGCCCGTCAAGGTCGAATTCCGGCAGCGCCCCCGCTTCGCCGGGGAACCGTCCGGCGAGTACCGCCACGCGATGCCGGGCGTGCGCAAGCTGCTTTTCCAGCGCCGGCAAGGTCGCCCGCGTCTGGGCAAGCTGGGCCTGCTGGGCGAGGACCTCGGGACGGGAGACGCCGCCGAGCTCGAACTGCCGCTCGACCAGCGCCAGCTGCTCCTCCTCAGCCGCCAGGATCTCCCGGGTGGCCCGGATCCGGGCACGGAGCGCCCCCTCCTGCACCGCGGTGGTGACCAGATTGGCGGTCAAGGCAAGCCACGCTCCTTCCAGCTGGAATCGCTGGAAATCCAGCTCGGCGCCCAGCGCCTCCAGTTCGCGCCGCGTGCCGCCGAACAGGTCGAGCGCGTACGAAACGCCGACCGAAGCGTTGTAGAGGGTGAATGTCGGGCTCGCGTTCCCCGGGAGGCCGAACGACGCGGGCGAGATCTTCTGCCTGCCGACCCCTGCGCTGCCGTCGATGCTCGGGAACAGGCCGCCGAATTGCGCCCGCCGGTTCTCCTCCGCCGCCCGGAGCGTCGCGCGCGCCGCGGCAAGCGACGGGCTGTCCGCCAACGCCCGGCGGATCAGCCGGTCCAGCGGCTCGGAACGGAACAGCGTCCACCACTCGGAAGGGAGCTTCTCTCCCGGGGCGAAGCGCTGCGGCCCGCCGCCGGCGACCGGCGCGGCCGCCGTCTCTCCCGGAAGCGCTCCCGCCGTGTAGGAACCGGCCGCGGGAGCGGCGGGCCGCCGGAAATCAGGACCGGCCGCGCAGCCGGCGAGCAGTGCAGCGACGACAGCAGCTGACAGACGCATACGGTGCCGCCCGGGGTTCCCTCGTGACGGGGTCGTCCTGATTCATCTTCGCCATGATGTGCCTCCTCGTCTGGTTTAGATGCGGGTTCCCGGCGAGTTTCTCGGGCCGCGAACAGATTCCCGGAACGCGGCGCGCCGCGAAACCGGGGCAAGTCCGACTCCGTCTCATGGTGACGGCGCATCGCCTTTCACCGGAGGAGGAACATGGACCGATCCGAGCAATACGCCAGGCACAATCTGAACCGGATGGCATTCAGCGCGACCGTGCATTGCCTGGCGGGCTGTTCCATCGGCGAGGTCCTCGGGATGGCGCTCGGATCCGCGATGGATCTTTCCGATCCGGCGACGATCGCGCTGTCGGTCGCGCTCGCATTCCTGTTCGGATATTCCCTGACCATGGCCCCGCTGCTCAGTGGAGGCATGACGTTCGGAACCGCGACGCGATTGGCCTTGGCATCGGATACCGTCACCATTGCCGTGATGGAAATCGTCGACAACACGGTGATGCTCGTCATCCCCGGGGCAATGGAGGCCGGGCCCGCCGAGCCCCTGTTCTGGGGCAGTCTCATGACGTCGCTGGCAATCGCGGGAATCGCCGCGTTTCCCGTCAGCCGCTGGCTCATCTCGCGCGGCCGCGGACACGCCGTCGTGCAGGGACATCATGCCCCCGGTCATGGCGAGAACCATGACGGTCCCGTGGCATGAGACCGCTGCTCGACAACATCCTCACCGTCAATCTCGTCTGCAGCACGGCGATCTTCTACGCCGGGGCCAGGATCTACATCCTGCCGAAGATCGGCAAGGTGAAACGGGAGGCCATCCTGATCCCGATCCTGATCCTGCATTCCCTTCGTCACCTCGGCCTGATGTTCCTGGCCGACGGCGCGACCTACCCGGGCATGCCGCCGCAATTCGCGTACCCGGCGGCGGTGGGCGACTTCATCACCGCCGTCCTCGCATTCGCCGCCATCCCGGTCACCGCGAGGAACCTTCCCGGCGGGCGGGCTCTCCTGTGGGCGTTCAACATCGTGGGCACCATCGACCTGGCGACCGCGATAACGCTGGCGACGATCCATGACGCCTCCCCGTACATGAGCGCGGCGTACTGGATCCCGGCGTTCTGGGTGCCGGGCCTTCTTGTGACCCACTACATCGTCTTCGTCGTATTGTTGAGCCGCCCGCGCGCGGGCTCGTGGGACGAACGCCACGGAACGTAGGGCTTTTTCGGCGGAACCCGGCGGGCGGACTCGGCATCTACCCTATATTGCGTGGTGATTCCATTGCGGGAGGCGGACCGGTGGATTATTGCGTCACAAGGGTGAGTCCATCCGGCGACTCCGCATGAAGACCAAGGTTGCGATCCTCCTTGTCCTCTCCCTGGCGCCGTCCGCATGGGCCGGCGGGTGGAACGGAACGTGCGACAACCGGTTCCGGGGATCGTCCACGCTTCACGACTTCACGGGAAAGGTCCGGTGCCAGCCGTTCAGCGTCGGCCTCGAGAACGCCGCGGACGGCAAGACGGGCATCCGCGCGACGGAAGTCGCGGTCCTCGTGGGCGAGATGGACACGGACAACGGGTCCCGGGACCGGCAGATGCGCCAGATGCTCCGGAGCGACCGGTTTCCGCGCATCCGCGGGGCGTTCAGGAATATCGATCCGGATCGGATCAGGGGGGAACTCCGGCGAGGGCCGGAAGCCGGCATCCCGCTCGATTTCACCCTGACGATCCGCGACGTCGAGCGTCCGGTCCACGCGATCGCGGGAAATTTCCGGGAAGCCGGATCGACGGTCACGTTCGACGTGGACTACTCCCTGTCCCTGAAGGAGTACGGGCTTGTACCGCCGAAGGCACTGTTCGGCCTCTTCAAGGTGGACGACAAGATCACGGTGAAGACCGCGGTCCGCCTCGAGGCCGCCGGGGCGAATTGAATCTGCGGATCCGGCAGGATCCCGAGGGAGAAACGTCATGGCGGCATGGATCCACCGGATCGAGACGATCGTCCCCGAATTCTCGTTTTCCCAGGAGGCGGCGAGCGCGAAGATGCAGGAGTGGGCTCCCGACGAGCGGACCAGGCGGATCATCCGCGTCCTCTACCGGCAATCCGGCATCGAGAAGCGCCACTCCGTGGTGACGAACTTCGGGGGGGAAGGGCAGGACGGCTTTTTCGGGACCGGTCCCGACGGCGCGCGGACGAGCCCGGGCACCGGCGCGCGGAACGAGATCTTCGCGCGGGAATCGAGGCGGCTTTCGGTGGCGCTGGCGCGGAGAGCGATCGACGGCTGCCCCGGCATCGGTCCGAACGACGTCACCCATGTCGTCACCGCATCCTGCACGGGATTCTACAACCCGGGCCCCGACTACCATATCGTCAGGGACCTCGGCATTCCGCCGTCCGCCCAGCGCTATCACCTCGGGTTCATGGGCTGCTACGCGGCGTTTCCGGCGCTGCGCATGGCGTCGCAGTTCTGCGAGGCGAACCCGGAAGCCGTGGTCCTCGTCATGTGCCTCGAGCTTTGCAGCCTGCACCTTCAGCTGAAGGCGGAGGAAGATTCTCTCCTCGCCAACTCGCTCTTTGCCGACGGGGCGGGGGCGGCGATCGTCAGCGCGAGGGAGCCCGCGCCCGGCCGGAGCGCCTTCCGGATCGGCGACTTCCACTCCACCCTCGTGACCAGCGGCGAGCAGGACATGGCGTGGCGGATCGGCGACCACGGATTCGACATCGCGCTGTCGAGCTATGTTCCGAAGATCATCGGCGCCAACATCCGGCATTTCATCGAGCCGTCACTCGCGCGAGGCGGAGTGGCGCCCGGGAACGTGGGAACCTGGGCCGTCCACCCCGGAGGCAAGGCGATCATCGACCAGGTCCAGGGGAGCCTCGGGCTGGCGCCGGAACAGGTCAGGACCTCGCGGGAGGTGCTGCGCGACTACGGAAACATGAGCAGCGCCACGATCTTCTTCGTCCTTCGGGACATCCTCCGCCAGCCTTCGCCGGCGACCGGCGACAACGTGTGCGCCATGGCGTTCGGCCCGGGGCTGACGGTCGAGATGGCGCTTCTCGAGGCCGTTCGGGCCGCCGCCGGCGCGGCGACCGGCCTGGCCGCCGGGATGGCCCGGGAGCGGATCGCCTGAACAGGGATCCCGGACCGGTGGAACCGGCCGCGCGGCGTTCGGCCGGGACCGCACTGTCGCTGATCCGGGCCGCGGGAGGCGTCGCGGCGTCGTTCCTGGCCGTCTTCGCCGCGTCGGCGGACGTCGCGACGCCGCCACGGTCCGCGGCGCCGCCCGACGGCGCCAGGGACAATGTCGTCCTCGGCGCCTTCGTGCCGTCCCGCGTCATGCCGCAGGGCGAGGTGCGCCTCATCCGGCGCGGCGCGGCCGTGGTCATGCAGACCGTGCTCCATACCCGGTTCCTCGAGCGCGTCGTCGCGGAAATCCGCAACAAGGAGCTGGCATCCTGGCCGCGGGAC
>JBLNEU010000145.1:0-5448 GCA_050263015.1 Deltaproteobacteria bacterium
TCCCGGGCCTGGCTTCAGGGAACACGCAGGGATGCGACTTACCGGCCCCCTTGGACGCGGGAATGGGACCGGCGCGCGGGCGCGGGTCAGCGCGGCCGGGCCGCCGTGCCCACGACGGGCCCCGCGGCGTGCGTTGCGATCGCCGGCGTCCCGGCCGGCCACGCCTCCTCGGTGATTCAAAGGAACAGCAGCGTGAAAAGCATCGCCAGGATCAGCGACGGGCCTACAACGGCCTCGAGCTGTCGCGTCTTCATTCCTTCACTCCCGCGCGCAGGCCCGGCCAGGAGGCCGGCGGGCGCGATCGAATGCCCGTGTCAGGCCGCTTTCCCGCGAATCATCGAGCGGGCTGCGTCGTACATGATCTCGATGTCGTACCACTCGTCGTCATGGTCCGCCTGCACGTGGAGGACGAACGAATCGATGATCGCTTCCTCCGTTTCCCCCTCGCAGAGGAAAAGGCAGTCCATTCCCAGTTCCCTGCAACTGATTGAAAGAGACACGGCTCACCTCCCGTCGCGCGCCGGACCGGCCCGACCGTGCCGTCCGGCCCCTTCAACTTAAGATGTGACCGGGCTCCCCGGGCGTTTCGCCGCACGGAAGAAAAGGCGGCGGCGCATTGTCGCAGCGACCGGATTCGGAGCGCACGAAGGACGGTCAACGACGCCGCGGCGGGTCACCGGAGCGGGATTCCTACCGGCTCACGAAGAGCTTTTCGTAGAAGCGTTTCGAGGTGCCCTGGAGCGATCGGTAGACGGACGACGGGAGTTTGCGCCTCAGACGCGCCCGGACCTTTGGGACCGCGTCGTCGCGGACAGCCACGATATCCTGTTCCTTCGGCACGAGAATTCCCCTCGCCACGAGCGAGCGCAGCGTCTCGTCGATCTGGCGGGAATAGAACACGGCCCCGGTGATGGAGAAATAGAGGCCCGAGAGGAACGCGTCGGTCCCCTTCAGTTCACTCAGGACGGAGTATACCTTCCGGATCGGAAGCTGCTCGCCGCCGCGGCATGCGAGGCCGATGACGGCCGTGAGGATATCTCCGACTTCCGGGTTCCATCGGAACATCGGCGCGTCCCTTTAACATCGTCCAGGGGTTGGAACCGTCGGAGGAGCAAGATCGATGCCTTTCCGCCCACCTCGTATCCATGCGAATTTGGCGGACTGTTGCCGACACGACCGATGATTCGGATTACGGAATGGTCGGTAACCGGAAAAAAACGTCATTCGACTGCGCAGGGCCCGGCCCCGGCCGGAACCTGGCGTTCCGCGCGGGAACGCAGCCCGAGGCGCTCCCGCCGGGCGTGGCGGAGCGTCCCCGGCTGCCGCCGCCCCGCCTTTCTCGTCGCCGCGCGATCCAGTATCATTGAAAGGACGTCGAATTCGGGGGACCGAGCAAGCATGCGCCCCGTTCCCGGACAAAACGCGCTCCCCGGGACTACGCCGCAACCGGCAGCTTCGGAAAGGCCGCGGCTGCCTCCCCAAGGCGGGCGCCGATCGGGGTGACGAACATGTTTTCCGGAAGTCGACCGGAAAAGATGGAGGGACTCCATGGCAAAGATCCTCAAGTGCGGTGAGCTCGTGTCGGGCTGCACGGCCGTTTTCCGCGGCGAGAGCGAGGAGGACGTCGTCAGGCAGGTGACCGAGCACTCGAAGACCGCCCACAACGTGCACGACATCCCCAAGAGCCTTCGGAAAAAGCTGCACCGGCTCATCCGCGACGAGAAAAAGCCGGCTTGAAGCCGGAGGGCCGAACCACGAGACCCGGGTCCCGGCTGCTCCTCGCCCTCGCCCTGGCCGGCGGGGCCCTGGCGGCCTTGTACGGTGGGGCGTGCCTCGCCGACCTCGTCGCGGACGCGCTCGGCATCGCGTCGATCCCGGCTCGTCTCGTCCTCAAGGTCCTGCTGATGGCGGCGACGCTCCCCGCCGCGTTCTATCTCGTCGAGCGATATTTCCTCGAGAGGGCGAAGCGCCGGGGAGACGATCGCGGAGACGCCTGACGGCCGAAAAGCTCAGGGACGTTCCGCACCTTCCGGCGTGAGTTGCAGGCGGGATTCGGCGTTCGCCTCGATGTCTTTGGCATCGGTCCACGCCGGGTGCGACCGTCCCGAGAGCCACAGGGCGGCCTGGTCGCCGTAGTGGGGCTCGAAGAAGTGGCCCGACGCGCCGGTTGCGATGACCGAGCGCGCCATCCGCCGGAAGCCCAGGGGAACGACCTGCCGCATCGACGGGCCGACGACCACCGAGAAGTCGGTCCCGTGCCGGTACTCCTCCTTGAAGACGGTCCTGCCGTCGCCCGGCGCGGCCATCGGCCCGATGTTGAACCAGCGCCGGAGGTAACGCTTCCTGCCGAAAGGATGCTCGAACGTCACCTGGTGCAGGCGCCCCCAGGACCAGGTCGCGTACGCGCCCCCGAGCCGGTGCTTGAGCAACGACATGGCGTCGGCCAGCGACCGCGCCATCAGCTCGTCGAGAGTCTCTTTCCTCCCGGTGGCGGCGTTCTCGAAGAAGGGGGAGTCGCCCCGCGCCAGGGCCCGGTCCATCGCGTTCCACAGGATCCGGGACGAGCGGCCGACCTCATCGAAGAGGGCGGAACCCATGTCGTCGCGGAACGTGTTCTCGATCAGTTTCTCGGAGAACGCCTCGTATAGCGCCGCGCCCGGGCTTTCCGCCGAAACGCACAGGTCCCACTCCGAGAGGATCCGCGCCGCCTCCCTGAGGTCCGGGGCGTTGGCTTCTCGCCGCCGTGCCGACCGGATGGCCAGCGACACGGTCGTTTCCGCCTCCGGCCGGCAGACGTCGGCCTGCAGCCGCTCGAACTTGTCCACGGAGAACGGCCCCGGCCCCGAGAGGAGCCGGGCGATCCGCCTCCCCCGGTCGGGGGGCTCGTACAGACTGGAGAGGTAAGGGCCGCGCGCGCGCCCGGCGATCGGAAGATTGGCGGCGGCCACGAAGCCCTCCGGCGGATTCCACACCTTCGGGTTCGCGGAGAACGGCGCCGTCCCCTTCCAGTCCCACTCGCCGGTGTCCCCCGGCACGGGCAGCTGCCCGCTTGCCCCCTTGCGCAGGGGGATCTTCCCGACCATGACGACCCCGATGTTCCCTTTCCCGTCGGCATACACGACGTTCTGGGCGGGGTGCGGGAACAGGGCGGCAGCCGCGAGGAACTCCTCGCGGCTTTCCGCCCGGTTGATGGCGTGGAGGGCCCCCACCGGGTCTCCGCCGTCGAAGCCGACCCACCGCAGGGAGAGCGCGGCGGCGATTCCCGGGAATACCGGGGTGAGGATCGGCCCGTGAGGCGTTTCCCGCACCGTCGCCGTCTCGTCCCTTCCCCCCCGCACCCGGATCGTCTCGACGCGCCGCGTCAAGGGAACCCGTTTGTTCCGGAACACGACCGTCTCCCCGTCCACGTTCTCGACGAAGAAGTCCGCGTCGTCGAGCATCGCGTTCGTGAATCCCCAGGCGATCGCCCGGTTGTGCCCGATCACGACGCACGGGGCGCCGGGGAAGGAGACGCCGTAGACGTCCACCCCCGGCGCGACGAGGTGATTCTCGTACCAGAGAGAAGGACAGCTGAGCAGCATGTGCGGATCGTTGGCGAGGAGGGGGCGGCCCGTCGCGCTCTTCTTCCCGGAGACCGCCCAGGCGTTCGATCCCCCCGCGCGGGGCAGGCCGTGCGCGGCCGCCCGGAGGAGCGCAAGGCCGTCGGACAGCGCGCCCGCTGCGGCGTCGTCCCGGCGAGCGCCCTTCGTCCGGGAGCGGGGGGCGGCGGCGAGAGCCTCGGTGGACGCCGCGGGTAGAAGCTCCATCGCCTTCTCCCGCGGAAGCGAGAGCCACGCCCGGTAGAGGGCCGCCTCCTCGATCCACTGGGACAGTCCCAGCGACTTGAGGAGCCCTACGGCCGCCACGTCCTCGGGCGCGAAGCGGCGCGGCGCGGCGCGCAGGATCCGGAACTCGGCGGGCCAGGCCCGCAAGGCATCCATCGCTGCGTTGACGCCAGCACAGTAAGACGCCACGACCTCGCGCGTCTTCGGCGGCCACGAGGCGACGATGGCGGGTGCGCGGGCCGCCAACCCGAGGTGCCGGAAGAGCCGGTCGGCCGGCAGGGCATTCTTCCCGAGGAGCTCCGCGAGCTCCCCCCGGGCCAGGCGGCGCTCGAAATCCATCTGGAACAGGCGGTCCTGCGCGTGGACGAATCCTTGCGCGAAGTAGAGGTCCCTGTCGCTTCCGGCCGTGATGTGGGGGACGCCGAAGAGGTCGCGCACGATCGTGACGGGTGCGGAGAGGCCGGGAACCGACACGACGCCGTCGCGACGGGGCACGCTCGCCTCGAACACGCCTGAGCACGAAGATAGAACGAGCGCGGCAGCCACGAGGAGCGGAACGACCGCCCAACCGCCTCGGGGCGTCGGTCGCGGCGGAGAGCAAGGACGTCCCAGGGAGCGATTTTCGTCCGGGAGAGGGACGCCCCCCGTCATTTCTTCCCGAACACCCGGGACTTGATCCTGGCCAGGACCGTCTCGAAGACGTCGCCGGTGTATGCCCGGATGTGTCGCCGCATCTCGATGAGGTGCCGCTCGATCTCTCCCCACTCCGACCGGATGATGTCCATCTGGTCCGCGTACGACCGCTCGTACTCGGTGCGCATCCGCGACTGGAGCGGCTCCCGCTTCCGCCGGTCCTCCGGGTACGCCTTCTTCGGGAGGAACTCGTAGATCGGCTCGAAGATCCGGACGTCCGTTTCGTCGAGGTGGAAGAGCTCGATGTTGTCGATCATCACGATCGTCTTGTCCGGCGTCGCCACGTAATGGCCGTACCGCAGCGCGGTTCCCAGGCAGTCCCCGAGGGCGTCCTGCCGCGCGGCGCCGTCCACCCACCAGGCGCCGTCCTTCTGGATCCGGGCCGCGGACACGCCGTCGTCGAGGTAGACGTTCAGCCCCTCCTCCTTCGGCTTCAGGAGGACCTCCTCGCCCTGGGGGCTCAGGTGATAGACGACGGGAAGCGCGGCGAGCCCGACCAGGGGCGGCAGGGCGGCGTAGATGTACTCGCCGAGGCAGCCGAACCGGGAGAGGTAGATCGCGTGCCTGCGCGTGCCGACGCGAACCGTGAAGAGCGTGTCCTTGTGGACCTTCTCGACGAGCTGCACGTCGACGACGTCGAACTCACGGACCGTTGTCCCCGTCATCCGGGACAAAAGCACCAGGATCGCTTTCCTGAGCCCCGTCGTCTTGAGCTTCGACGCGAAGATCCTGACCCTGGCGACGTCGGGCATCAGCCGGATCGCGCCGCGGACCCAGTTCACGTAGGAGTGCGAGATGCTGATCGGAAGCATGTCGGTGCTCGTCGGGTCGAGGAGCTCGTCGACCTTCACTTCCCAGAGGGGAATGTGCATGCCGAGAAATTCCTGGGGGTTCCCGACTCCGAGAACCTTCAGGATCTTCTCGCGCTCCT
>JBLNEU010000146.1:0-5510 GCA_050263015.1 Deltaproteobacteria bacterium
CGGTGAAGGGTGCGAAGAGGAATGTCAGGACGAGAAGGGCAGCGGCGGCCCCGATGGCGATCTTCCGCGCGGTTTGCGCCATATCGAAGGGAATCTACCAGACCGGCGCGGCGGAGGTCAAATGAAAACGGTTCACGGCCTCCCGGCCGAGAGCGCCCGGGCGAGCTTTCCCTGGATCCCGCCGAACCCGCCGTTGGACATGATGAGAACGAGGTCCCCGGGGCGGGCCGCTTCAGCGAGGTGCGCGACGATCCGGTCCACCTCCTCGATGTAAACCGCCGGCCGGCCCGCGCGCTCCACCGCCGCCACGACTTCCCGCGGGTCCATCCGCTCCTCCGGCGACAGCTTTTCCGACCCGAAGACACCGGCCAGCACCACCGCGTCGGCCTGGCCAAGCGCCTCGGCGAACTCCTTCTGGAACACCTTCCGTCGGCTCGTGTTCGACCGCGGCTCGAACACCGCCGTGACCGGCCGGCCCGGGAACCGCGCCCGGATCGCGCCGATCGTCTCCCGGACAGCGGTCGGGTGGTGCGCGAAGTCGTCCACGACGAGGACCCCGCCGAACTCCCCCACGACCTCCTGGCGGCGGCGCACCCCGGAAAATCCGGCGAGCGCTTCCGCGACCCGGGCGGCCGGGAACCCGTAATGGCGAAGGGCGATCGCCACCGCCGCCGCGTTGGCCGCATTGTGCGCCCCGGGAAGCCGCAGGGCGTATTCGTGCCCCTCGGCGCCGTTTTCCATCCGGAAGCGGGTGAATCCCCCGTTTTCCCCGAGCATCCGGACGGTCCACTTCTCCGCGTCCGCCGGCGCGGCGGGACCCGGCCCTGCCCGGACGTAGCGGACGACGGGGCAGCGGGCAAGCGCCGCCACCTCGAGCACGTCCGGGTAGTCGGCGCACGCGACGAGGAGCCCGTCCGGCGGGATGATCGCGACCAGCTTGCGGAAAGATTCCTTCAGGTGCGCGAGGTCCCGGTAGATGTCGGCGTGGTCGAACTCGATGCTCGTCAGCAGCACGACCTTCGGGAGGTAGTGAAGGAATTTCGGCCCCTTGTCGAAGTACGCGGTGTCGTACTCGTCCCCCTCGACGACGAAATGGCGCCCGCCGCCCACCCGGTAGCTCACCGGGAAGTTCGTCGGCACCCCCCCGACGAGAAACGACGGGTCCTCCCCCAGCGCGAAGAGCGCCCACGCCATGAGCGACGTGGTCGTCGTCTTCCCGTGCGTCCCGGCGACGACGACCGACTCCTTTCCCCGGATGAAATAGTCCGCCACCGCCTGCGGCATCGACAGGGTGGGAAGCCCCCGGCGGGCCGCCTCGAGGCACTCCGGGTTGTCCCGGGAGACGGCGTTGCCGACGATGACGAGGTCGGCGTCTTCGGGGATGTTCCCGGCGGCGTACGGGGAGGACAGGCGGATCCCCAGCGTCTCCAGCTGGGTGCTCATCGGCGGGTAGACGTTGGCGTCGGAACCCGTGACGCGGCAGCCGATTTCCTTCAGCATCCCGGCGACCGATGCCATCCCGACGCCGCACGCCGCGATCAGGTGCACGTTCTTCTTCAAGGGATAAGCTCCTCCATGACCGCGTCGTGGACGAGCGGCCTCAATGGTTTCAAACCGTCGTTTTGTTCCCCGTCGAAAACCCTGTTGGAGAGAAGGACCACCGTCGCCTCCCGGCCCGGGTCGACCCAGAGGGAGCAGCCGGTGAACCCGAGGTGACCGAACGACCCTTCCGCGAAATGGCGCCCCGCCTGCGATTCGGGGGACGGCGTGTCGAAGCCGAGGGTCCTTTCGCACCCGGACGGCTCCTGGACCCGGGTCGTCATCGCGACCGCCGACGGGCGGGTCAGCACGCGCCCCTCCCCGCGGCGGGCCCTCAAGACCTCCCGGGCGAAAAGGAAGATGTCGTAGGCGGTGGAGAAGACCCCAGCGTGGCCCGCGACGCCGCCCATCGCAGCCGCGTTCTCGTCGTCGACCTCGCCCACCTTCTCCCGCCCCCTGGCTTGCGAAAAACCCGTGGAGACGAGCCGGCCCGTCTCGCACTCGCTGTAGGTCGCGAGCGGGAGGTAGCCGGTGTCGGCCATCCTCAAGGGCTCGCAGATCTCGCGGCGCAGCAGCCGGTCGAGCGACTCGAACGCCGCCGCCTCGACCGCCCGGCCGAGCAGGATATATCCGAGGTCGCTGTAGACGCACCGCGTCCCCGGCGGGAACGACAGCGGCATCTCAAGGATCGCCGCGACCGCCCGGTCGTGCCCCTCGGCCCCGCCGGACAGCCGCCTCCCCTCCTTCGCTTCTGCGTCGCGGATCTCCGCGTGGAGCGGGCGCCAGGCGGGAAGCCCCGACGTGTGGGCGAGCAGGTGGGCGAACGTGATGTCGCCGAACGCAGGGTCCGGCGAGGAGACCGGCAGGACGTCGGCGAGACGGTCGCCCGGCGAAAGCTTTCCCTGCTGGGCAAGGACGAAAAAAAGCGACGCGACGAGCGGCTTGGTGAGCGACGCGACGTCGAAGATCGACGCGGGAGTCGCCTCCCCCGCCGCGGCCTGGAAGGCCACGTCGCCGCCCCGGGCCGCGAGCAGGACGGCCGCCGTGTACGCCTTCTCCGCGGCGCCCCGGTCGAGCAGCCCGGCCGCCCGGGCAAACGCCTTCGCGCCGCCGCCCGCGCGCCCGGAAATGTTCAAGGCGCCACCGGGGACTCGAGGAGGAAGAGCCGTCCCCGCCCGTCGATCCGCGCCCGCACCCCGAATGGGAGCGCGAAGTTCTGCCCGTCGTGGCCCGCCGGGAAACCGTACCAGACCGGGACCGACAGGCGCCTGCCCGCGTCGGCGAACGCCTTCCGGACGTCGTCTCCGGTCTCGCCACCCACCGGCGCGATCCGGCCGGCGACGATCCCGGCGATGCGCGAGAGCCGTCCCGACTGGATCCACTGCGTGAGCATCCGGTCGAGGCGGTAGGCGTTCTCCTTGACGTCCTCGAGAAAGAGCAGCGCCCCGCGGAAATCCGGCTCGTACGGTGTCCCCAGGAGCGCCGTGACGACGGAGAGGCAGCCGCCGGAGAGGATCCCTTCCGCCGCGCCTCCGCGCAGCCGCTCGCACGGCCGGCCCCACGGCTCCCGGGGCGTAACCCGGCCCGCGGCGAGGCGGGCGAACGCGTCGAGCGCCTCGTCGTCCGGGCGCAGCGCGAGGTCGGCGGCGGCCATCGGCCCGTGGACGGCGGGCAGCCCCAGGCGGGTCGCCGAGTAGGAAAGTATCGCCGAGATGTCGCTGTAGCCGACGAGGAGCTTTCGCCGCCGCGCCGCCTTCTTCCAGTCGATGAGGGGCAGAAGCCGGGTCGTCCCGTACCCGCCGCGCGCCGCCATCACGGCGCGCGCCTCGGGCAGGGTCAGCGCCCAGTCGAGCTGGGCCGCCCGGTGCGCGTCGTCCCCTGCGAAATAACCGTCCCGGGAGAGGATCCCTTCCCCGGTCTCCGGGACGAACCCGGCCGCAGACAGCCGGGCGATTCCCCGGGCAAGCCGCGCCCGGTCGACGGGCCCCGCCGGAGCGACGATCGCGATCACGTCCCCTTTTCGCAGCGGGAGCGGGCGGCGCTTACGCATCGGATTTGCGCGCGGGCAGGAGGTAAAGCGCATTGGCGGCCGTGAAGAGCGCCGCGGAGACGAGGATCCAGGCGGCCCCGGGGTCGCGGTTGGCGTCGAAGACGGCGTACGGCGCCCCCCACGGCGTGGGGCCGAAGTTCTTGAGATAGACGCCGTACCCGTCGTGGAACAGCGGCTCGTTCGCGCGGACGATCCCGCGCGCCACGGGCGCCATGTCGCGGAACAGGGTGACCGCGGCCGAAAAGTCTTTCGGGTACCCTTCCGGCGCCATCGTCACGTCGAGCCGGTCGAGCCGCAGGACCATCCCCGTGGCGCCCACGCGGGCGAACGACCCCTCGGGCACCGCCACCCCGGAGATGCGGTCGCCCCAGACGCTGCTCGCCAGGTGGGAAAGGACCACGCCGACGAACGCGACGTGCATGACGTGGGGGAGAAGGCGCCTGAGCGTCGCCTTCCCGCGGAAGATCTGCACGAGCCGCTCGGCGGTGCAGCAGGCGGCGTTGACCGCCAGCAAGCCCGTCGAAACCAGGAGAGCGTAAAGCCACAGCGACGGGCCGGGCGACGCGCGCCCTTTCCGCGCGAGCCAGCCGGCGAAGACCTGCGCGTCCATGTCGGAGAATATTTCCGGGAACCGTCCCATGACGACCGACCCCAGCGCGCCGGCCAGCGCGAAGGCGAGCGACGTCCACGCGCAGGTCTTCAAGGATGTCAGGAGCCGCCACAGTCCCTTCATGCCGTCATCCCCGTCAGAACGAGTGCGAGCTGCGCAACAGCAGGCTCACGCCGAGGAAGGTCGCGAGCATCACGAAGTAGCCGGCCGCCGTGGCGCCCATCTCCACGTCGCGCGTCCATCCCGGCCAGCGGGTCCCCGGCGGGATGAATTTCAGATGCGTCAGCGCGGCGAAGTAGACCCACAGGAGGACCGACCAGATCTCCTTGGGCGTCCAGATCCAGTACGATCCCCAGGCGTAGTAGGCCCAGATGCCGCCGCACACCATCCCCGCCGAGAAGGCGGAGAAGCCGTAGAGCGCCGAGCGGGCCGCCGCCCGGTACGCCGCCTCGCTCCCTCCGCGCAGGGATATCCACGCGAGCGCGAGCCCCGCGGCGAAGAGGCCGTATCCCAGGAACGAGAACCCGACGTGGGTCGCGAACCACGGGGTGTCCAGCGCCGGGTACAACGGCGTCAGCCGCTTGTCGAGGAGCGCCGCGCCGGCCTGCGGCAACAGGACGAGGACGGACAGCGGCTTCCAGGCGGGCATCGTCCCCGGGTCGCGGCACAGGATGAACGCGGACAGCGCCGTGCAGAAGGAGAACACCGTGAGCGACTCGAAGAGCCCCGCCATCGGCGCGTGGCCGGAGAGGGTCCACCGGACCCCCAGGAAAAGGGCGTGAAGGAGAAGCCCCCCGAAGAGCGCCGAGCGGAACGGCGACCGGGGGGCGATGCCGCCCAGCTGCAGCCCGGCCTCCGCCCCGTACGCGGTCAGGGAGAGCCAGAACAGGACGACGTGGACGCCGTGCAACGGACAGGGATCTCCTGCAAGGATTTCGGATCGACGGACCATGCTACCACGACCGCGCGGCAAACCGGGCGTCAGAAGGAGAGCCCGACCCTCGCGCCGTAGATGTCCGCGGTCATCTCCGGCTGGACGAGCACCGTCCCGGAGGCCGGGACGGGGTCGGACTCCTCGAACGCCAGCCGCTCGTAATAGACGCTTCCTTCGAAGATGCCGACCTTGACGCCGGCCTCGGCGTACGGCGTGACCCGGCCGCCCGGCTCCATCCTCACGCGGGCCCCGTTGAACATGATCTCGTTGCTCGCGAAGACGCCGTACCGGCCCGCCGCCTCCAGGTGGAAGACGACCGCGCGTCCGGCCTCGAATGCGGCCAGGATTCCGGCCTTGACGTTGCCCGTCTGCCACTC
>JBLNEU010000147.1:0-7021 GCA_050263015.1 Deltaproteobacteria bacterium
GACGACGGTCTCCGTGCAGGGGGAGTCGGTCGATTTCGCTCCCCCCTGGGAGCGGCTGACCGTCGCCGGCGCGGTGGCCCGGTACGGGAACCTCCCGGAGGAGCGGCTGTCGGACCCGGCCTTCCTGCGGGAGACGGCGGGGGGGCTCGGGCTCCCGGTCAGGGCGGACGCGTCCGACGGGAACGTCCTCGTCGACATCTTCGAGGCGGTGGCGGAGCGGAAGATCGAGGGGCCGACGTTCGTCACCGAGTATCCCGTCGAGGTGTCGCCGCTGTCGCGGCGCAACGACGCGCGGCCCGGGATCGTCGACCGGTTCGAGCTCATCGTGCGGGGGCGCGAGATCGCCAACGCCTTCTCCGAGCTGAACGATCCGCTGGACCAGCGGCGGCGGTTCGAGGAGCAGCTCGAGAAAAGGGAGCGCGGGGACGAGGAGGCCCACTTCATGGACGAGGATTACCTGCGCGCCCTCGAGTACGGGATGCCGCCCGCGGCCGGGGAGGGGATCGGGATCGACCGGCTCGTCATGCTGTTCACCGACTCCCCCTCGATCCGGGACGTGATCCTGTTCCCGCACCTGCGGAAGGAGGGGTAGGTCCGGGTGCGGCTGCCGGTCGAATATTACATCGGCCTGAAGTACCTCCTGGCCAAGCGGAAGCAGACCTTCATCTCGATCATCACCGTCATCTCCGTGGCCGGGGTGTCCGTCGGCGTGATGGCGCTGATCATCGTCCTGGCCGTGATGAGTGGGTTCGAGAAGGAGCTCAAGACCCGGATCCTGGGCGCGACGGCGCACGTCCAGGTGATCAGTCTCGACGGGAGCATCGGCGATCCGTTCCCGCTGGCGGAGCGGGTCCGCGGCATGCAGGGCGTCGCCGCGGCGTCCCCGTACGTCTTCTCGCAGGTGATGATCTCCTCGGGGACCGCGGCGTCGGGGGGCGTCGTGCGCGGCGTGGACCCCGCGACGGCGGGAGACGTGACGCGGATCGCCCAGGACATCCGGCCGGGCTCTCTCGGGAACCTGGCGGTCAAGGCGGCGGGCGGCCTCCCGGGGACGATCCTGGGGCGGGAGCTCGCCAAGCACCTCGATGTGACGGTCGGCGACGTCGTGGAGATCATGGTCCCCGGGGGAAACCTGACCCCGCTGGGCGCCTTTCCGCGGGTCGTCCGGTACCGGGTCGTCGGATTCGCCGAATCGGGAATGTACGAGTTCGACTCGACCTTCGCGTACGTCTCGTTCGACGAGGCGGGACGGCTCATGGGAATGGAAGGGAGGGCCACCGGGATCGAGATCCGGGTGAACGACATCTACGCCGCCGGCGACGTGGCGGCCCGGATCCGGAGCGCCCTCGGGTACCCGTACTGGGCCAAGGACTGGGCGCAGACGAACCGGAACCTTTTCTCGGCCCTGAAGCTCGAAAAGACGGTGATGTTCATCATTCTCGTCCTCATCGTCTTCGTGGCCGCCTTCAACATCATCAGCACGCTCATCATGGTCGTCATGGAGAAGACGCGCGACATCGCGGTCCTCATGACGCTGGGCGCCACGCGGCGCTCGATCCGGCGGATCTTCGCGCTCGAGGGGATCGCAATCGGCGTGGTCGGAACGGCCCTCGGCACTGTCCTCGGGTGGCTGCTCTGCGAGCTCCTGCGCCGGTACCAGTTCATCAAGCTGCCGAGCGACGTCTACTACATCTCGACGCTTCCCGTGTCGCTCGAGGTGGCCAACTTCCTCGCGGTGGGGGTGATCTCCATCCTGATCTGCGTCGTCGCGACCCTCTACCCCGCGCGCCAGGCGTCGCGGGTGGACCCGGCCGAGGCGATCCGGTATGAATAACGGGCCGCTGATCCGCGTCGATGACCTGAGAAAGGAGTTCCCCAAGCGGGGCGGCGTCCTCCAGGTCCTGAAAGGGGTCTCGTTCGAGCTGGCGCGCGGCGAGATGCTGGGGGTCGTGGGCGTCTCCGGCGCCGGCAAGACGACGCTCCTCCAGATCGTCGGGACGCTGGACCGGGCGACGTCCGGCACGGTCGCCTACGACGGGCGCGACGTCTGCGCCCTCCCCGACGACGAGCTGGCGCGTTTCCGGAACAGGACGGTGGGGTTCGTCTTCCAGTTTCACCACCTGCTGCCGGAGTTCGACGCGATGGAGAACGTGATGCTGCCGTGCCTCATCGCCGGGATGTCCCGGGGGGAAGCGGCGGCGCGGGCCGACCGGCTGCTCGGAGAGGTGGGGCTCGGGGAGCGCTCGTCGCATCGCGTGGGAGAGCTCTCGGGCGGCGAGCAGCAGCGCGTCGCGGTCTGCCGGGCCCTCGCGATGGGTCCGGCGGTCGTGCTTGCCGACGAGCCGACGGGGAACCTCGACCGGGAGACCGCGTCGGGCGTCGTCGACCTCCTGGTCGCGCTCAACCGGGAGCGGGGGCTGTCGCTCGTCGTGGTGACGCACAACGAGGAGCTCGCCCGCAGGATGCACCGCACGATCAAGATCGACGACGGGCGGATCGTCGGTTGAAGATGCGCGGGACCGCCGCCGTCCTGGCCCTCGGCGTCCTTCTCGCCCTCGGGCGGGCGCCGGCGCGGGCGGCCGGGTTCCCCGTGACGGCGATCGACGTCCAGGGGGCCAACCGGGTCGGAGCCGACGCCATCCGGCGGGCGATGGGCACGAGGGTCGGGGCCGACTTCGACCCGGAGCGGATCCGGGAGGACGTCAAGGCGATATTCCGCATGGGGTATTTCTCGGACGTCAGGTTCGACGCCGAGGAGGCCGGGGGGGGGTACCGGCTGACGGTCATCGTGACGGAAAAGCCGATCGTGTCGGCGGTCGCGATCGAGGGGAACAAGGACGTGGAAACGGCGGACCTCCGGCAGGCGCTGACCCTCAAGGAGCGGTCCCTCTTCCAGGAGGACAAGGTCAAGGAGTCCGCCCGCAAGCTTCTCGAGGTGTGCCAGAACAAGGGGTTCTACGACGCGGTCGTGGACTCCGCGGTGTCGGAGGACCCGGACGGCTCGTACCGGATCGTCTTCAAGGTGAAAGAGGGGGAAAAGCTCAAGATCGACCGGATCGCCGTCACGGGGAACCACTATCTCGAGGCCAAGGCGATCAGGAAGGCGATGGACACGGGCACGAAGGGTTTCTTTTCGTTCATCACCGATTCCGGGACGTTCAAGAAGGACGTGCTCGAAAACGACGTCCGGAAGATCGAGGCGATGTACCAGAACAACGGCTTCCTCGATTCGAAGGTGTCCGACCCGGAGATCGGCCGGGGGAAAAAGGGGCTCGAGATCACGGTCCACGTCTTCGAGGGGAAGCAGTACCGGGTGGGCAAGGTGGGCTTCTCCGGCGAGAGCGACGTTTCCGCGGACGATCTGCGCAAGGCGGTGAAGCTGAAGCAGGCCGACGTGTTCAGCCGCGAGACGCTGCTCGCGGACCTCCTGGCGCTGACGACGATCCTGAACGACCGCGGGTACGCGCAGGCCATCGTGTCCCCGGTCGTCGAGAAGAGGAAGGATTACCCCCTCGCCGACGTGACCTACAGGACGGAGCAGGGCCGCAAGTTCCGGTTCGGGAAGGTGGACGTGACGGGCAACACGAAGACGTACGACCGCGTCGTGCGGCGGGGGCTTTCGGTCGCGGACGGCAAGACCTACACGGCCACGGGCCTCAAGCGCAGCAAGGAGAACCTGACCCGGCTCGGCTATTTCAAGGACGTCAAGATCAGCACGGCCCCCTCGGCGACGGTCCAGGACGAAATGGACGTCAAGGTCGACGTCCAGGAGGCGCCGACCGGGACCCTGTCGGGGGGCCTGGGGTTCAGCTCGGTGGACAAGCTGTTCGGCGTCGTCCAGCTGAACGAGAACAACCTGTTCGGGCGGGGGTGGCGGGCAACGCTCAACACGCAGTTCGGCGCCCGCCGCACGGTCTACACGCTGGAGTTCCGCGACGCCCACTTTCTCGACACCAACTTCAACCTTCTCCTGAACGCCTACAAGACCGAGACGAAATACACCGATTTCGAGCGGAAGGGCAAGGGGGGCCGGGTGGGAACCGGGTACAACCTGGACCGCTTCACGTCCGTGGGGCTCACGTACCGGTACGACGACGTCCTCGTCACGCAGCTGGCCGCCGTGACGTCGACGTTCCTCAAGGAACAGTTCGCGCTGGGATGGCAGCAGACCCAGAGCCTGACGCTGAACCTCACGCGGAACTCGACGGACAGGTTCATCGATCCGTCCCGCGGGTCGGTCGCCTCCGGCTCCGTGGAGTACGCGGGAAGCCCGCTCGGGGGAGACAGCCGGTTCGTCAAATATTTCCTGAACGGCAAGGTTTACTTTCCCGTCACGGAATCCACGGTGCTTTCGGCCAACGCTCTCTGGGGGCACGTGGTCAGCACGGTGAACGGGGAGGTGCCCCTCGCCGAGCGGTTCTTCCTCGGCGGCCCGTACAGCGTCCGCGGCTTCAGGTCCCGGAGTCTCTCCCCCGCGGACCCCAACACGGGGGAGCTGATCGGGGGGAACAAGGAGCTCGTGCTGAACGCGGAGTACATCTTCCCGCTGTTCAACGAGATCGGCTTCAAGGGCGTCCTGTTCTACGACATGGGAAACAGCTGGCGGCAAGGGGAGTGGCCCTGGAAGGGGCCTTCGCTCAGGACGGCGGCGGGGCTCGGGATCCGGTGGTATTCCCCGATGGGGCCGCTGCGATTCGAGTGGGGGTGGAACCTGCGCCCGCAGGCGGGCGAGGCCCGCCGGGTGGCCGAATTCACGATCGGAACGGCATTCTGAACCGAAGGGAGAGAACGATGACGGACGGACGGCTGTGGCTGGGGGCGGCGGCGTTTGCCGCGATGACCGCCTTCGGGGGCGTCGCCTTCGCCGAGGGGCTCAAGGTGGCGGTGATCGACGTCAACAAGGTGCTGAACGAGTCGGAGGCCGGCAAGGAAGCGAAGAAGAAGATGGAGGCCCGGTACGAGGAGCTCAAGAAGAAGATCGAGGTGAAGAACGACGAGGCGAAGAAGATGAAGGAGGACCTCGACAAGCAGAAGATCCTCCTCGGCAAGGAGAAGCTCAAGGAGAAGGAGGAAGCCCTCAAGACCAAGGTCGAGGAGCTCCGGCAGCTCACGCAGGAGTCGGAGAAGGAGATGCAGAGCCGCCAGGGCGAGATGACCCGGGGGATCCTCAAGACGATCGAGGCCCGCCTCGACAAGTACGTGGCCGACGAGAAGTTCGACCTCGTGCTGGAGAAGAGCGCGGGAGTCATCCACTCGAACCCTGCGATGGACATCACCGGCAAGGTGCTCGAGCTGGTGAACAAGGAGAAGCCCGTTGGCGATTGAGATCCGTCTGTCGGAGCTTGCGGCGCGGATCGGCGCCCGCCTCGTGGGCGAGGACGCCGTGGTGAGCGGCATCGCCCCGATCGAGGGAGCCGGCCCGGGGCAGGTGACGTTCCTGGCCAACCCGAAGTACGCGCGGTTCGCGCGCGAGTCGGCGGCTTCCGGCATCATCGCCCGGGACGCGCTGGACGGGGCGCGCGCCGCGTTCCTCGTCGCCGCGAACCCGTACCTCGCCTTCGCCTGCGCGGTGGAGACGTTCCATCCGGCGACACGCCCGGAGCCCGGCGTCTCGCCCAAGGCGTTCGTCCACCCCGCGGCCCGGCTGGGGCGCGAGGTGACGGTGGCGCCGTTCGCCGTGGTGGAGGAAGGGGCCTCGATCGGCGATCGCACGGTCCTGGCCGCGGGGGTGGTCGTGGGGAAGGGGGCGTCCGTCGGCGACGACTGCCGTCTCTACCCGCACGTCGCGCTCTACGACGGCGTGCGCGTCGGTTCGCGCGTCATCCTCCACGCGGGGTGCGTGGTCGGGAGCGACGGGTTCGGGTTCGCGCCGGGTCCCTCCGGGTACCGGAAGATCCCGCAGGTGGGCACCGTCGAGATCGGGGACGACGTGGAGATCGGGGCGAACACGACCATCGACCGGGCCGCCCTGGGGGTGACCCGCATCGCCCGCGGAACCAAGCTGGACAACCTCGTCCAGGTCGGCCATAACGTGGAGATCGGCCCGGACACGGTGGTCGCGGCGCAGACCGGGATCTCGGGGAGCTGCCGGATCGGCGGGCGGGTGATGATCGGCGGGCAGGCGGGCCTGGCCGGGCACCTCGAGGTCGAGGACGGGATCATGCTGGGCGCCCGGTGCGGCGTCGCGTCGACGCTGCGCGCCTCCGAGGGCAAGGTCTGGTCCGGGACCCCGGCGATGCCCCACCCGACCTGGCTCCGCATGTCGACGCTGCTGCCGAAGCTGCCCGAGCTCTTCCGGCGCGTGCGCCGCCTCGAGGAAGGCAAGACGACGAAGGAGGACGAGTGACATGTTATCCGTCAGCGAGATCATGGAGCTGCTGCCGCACCGATACCCGTTCCTCCTGGTGGACCGGGTGGTCGAGTTCGAGGCGGGCAAGCGGATCGTCGCGATCAAGAACGTGACGATCAACGAGCCGTTCTTCCAGGGACACTTTCCCGGGCACCCGATCATGCCGGGGGTCCTGATCGTGGAGGCCCTCGCGCAGACGGGGGGGATCCTCGCGCTCAAGGCGATGGGGGGCGGGAAGCGGATCGCGTACTTCACGGGGATCGACAACGTCAAGTTCCGCAGGCCGGTCGTCCCCGGGGACCAGCTCCGGCTGGAGATCTCCGTGATCGCCCACAAGGGGCCGGTCTGGAAGATGCACGGGGAGGCGACGGTCGACGGCGCGCTCGTGGCGAAGGGGGACGTGTCGGCGACGATCCCGGACGGCGTCGCGCCGGGGGCGGAGGAGGAGGAGACATGATCCATCCGACCGCCATCGTCGACCCGGGGGCGGAGCTCGGGAAAGACGTCGCCGTCGGGCCGTACGCCGTGATCGGGCCGAAGGTGACGATCGGGGACGGGACCACCGTCGGTTCGCACGCCGTCATCGAGTCCCACGTCCGGATGGGGAAGGGGAACCGCATCCATTCGTTCGCCTCCGTCGGGGCGATCCCGCAGGACCTGAAGTTCCGCGGC
>JBLNEU010000148.1:0-5317 GCA_050263015.1 Deltaproteobacteria bacterium
AGACAAGGGCGGGGGGGAGTGATCGGTTGAAAGAGTGTCCCCCGCCGGCGCGCGCGGGTCGCGCCGCGGCCGTCATGCTGGCCGCCGTTCTCGTAACGGCCGCGGCCTGGCTTGCCGCCGGGTGCGCCGGGCCGCAGCGCCTCCCGGAAGAGCCCGGACCGCAGGAGCCGGGTGCGCCGCCCGTCGCCCCGCCCTCGGTGCGGCCTCCCGGGCCCGGCGCGCGGGAGGCGCGGCCGGTCCGCGTGCGCCTCGACGGGATCGGAACGCGGGTCGTCCTGGAAGGCGAGTCGATCCGGGTCTGGGCGCCGGGCGGGGCGCTCCTGGCCGAGGGCGGCGGCAGCGTCGTTCTCGCGGCGCGGGGCGACAGGATCGCGTGGGGCTCGGCCCGGGAGATCCCGTCTCCCGCCGACTTCGGCGCGACGGAAGGGATCCGGGCGGACGGGAAGCGGTTCCCCGGCCGCGTCCGCGTCACCGCCGCGGGAGGGCGGCTCCGGGTGGTCGCGGTGGTCCCCCTCGAGGAGTACGTCGCGGGCGTGGTCTCGCGGGAGGCTCCGAGGACGTTCGCGCGCGGGGCCCTCGAGGCGCTGGCCGTCGCGGCGCGGACGTACGCCCTCGCGGCGATGGAAAAGCCGCGCGACCCGGCGTTCGACGTCGTGGACGGCGTCGAGGACCAGGTCTTCGAGGGGACCGACAGGAGCGACGGTCCGTTCCGGGCGGCGACGGAGGCGACGCGCGGGATGGCGCTCTTCCACCAGGGCTCGCTGGCGCGGGCCGTCTATCATTCGACCTGCGGCGGGAGCACCGAAAGCGCTGCGGACGCGTGGGGACGGGACGTCCCGTACCTCCGGGCGGCCGCGTGCGACGACTGCCGTGAAAGCCCGTCCCGGAGATGGGAGCACCGGATGAGCCGGCCGGAGGGGAAGAGGGTCGCCCTGGCGCTGGGCGTCAGGGCCGGCGACGACCTGACCATCGCGGCCGTCGGCGCGACGGGGACGGGGCGGGCGATCCGGATCCGCCTCGCGTCCGCGGGCGTTTCCCGCGAGACGGCGGCCGCGTCGTTCCGGCAGGCGGCGGGGTACGGGAGGATCAGGAGCCTCAAGCTGAAAGTCGTCCCTTCCGGCGCCGGGTGGACGTTCTCGGGCGAGGGGTACGGGCACGGCGTCGGGATGTGCCAGTGGGGCGCGAACGGCATGGCGAAGCGCGGGAGGGGATTCCGGGAGATCCTCGCACGATACTATCCCGGCACGCGGATCGCCGGGGCGGATCGCTGAAGGTCTCGCTCCTCGACTACGCGCTTCCGGAGCGCCTCGTCGCTCAGGTCCCCGCGCGACGGCGGCGGGATGCGCGCCTCATGACCGTGTGCCGCGCCACCGGGGAGATCGCGCACCGGTCCTTCGCGGATTTCCCGGCGCTCCTGCGGCCGTCCGACCTGCTCGTCCTGAACGACACGAAGGTGATCCGGGGCCGGCTCCGGGGACGCAAGGACACGGGGGCCGCGGTGGAGATCTTCCTGCTGGCGCCGGTCGCCGCGGACGACGGCCCGGACGAGGCGTGGGAGGCGCTCGCGCGCCCGTCGAAGCGGCTCCGGGAGGGGATGACGATCTCCGTCGGCGCGGACCTTCGGGTCGCGCTGTCGCGTGCGCTGGGCGACGGCCGCTGGATCGTCCGGCTGTCGGCCCCCGGTCCGGTGGCCGAGGCGCTGGAGCGGGCCGGGGAGATGCCGCTGCCGCCGTACATCCGGCGGCGACCCGGTTCCCCGGAAGGCGCGGGCGACGCGGAGCGTTACCAGACCGTGTACGCGGCGGATCCGGGATCCGTGGCGGCGCCCACGGCGGGACTCCATTTCGACCGCGAGATGCTCGCGGAGATCGGGCGGGCCGGGGTCGCGATCGCGAAGGTCACCCTGTCGGTCGGGTACGGGACGTTCTCGCCGATCAGGACCGACGACGTGGAGGCGCACGCGATCCACCCGGAGCCGTACCGGCTCTCGCCCGGGGCGGCCGCGGCGCACGCGGAGGCGAGGCGCCGGGGCGGGCGGGTCGTCGCCGTCGGGACGACGAGCGTGCGGACGCTGGAGACGTGCGCGGACGCATCGGGAGCGGTTGCGCCGTCGGAGGGGACGACGCGGCTCTTCGTCGTCCCCGGCCACCGGTTCCGCGCGGTGGACGCCCTCCTCACCAATTTCCACCTTCCCCGGTCGAGTCTCCTCGCCCTCGTCATGGCGTTCGGCGGCGTGGATCTCATCCGGGAAGCGTACGCGCGAGCGGTCGCCGCGGAGTACCGGTTCTTCAGCTACGGCGACGCGATGTTCATCCATTAGGCGGACGGCGCGACCGGCGGACAGGTCGACGCGCGGCCGCAGGGAGACGCGATGCCGGTCGGTTTCCGGATCGAGGCGCGGGACCCGGGCACGGACGCCCGCGCCGGGGTCGTGACCACGGAGCACGGGGAATTCCGGACGCCGGCCTTCATGCCCGTCGGGACGGCCGCCTCGGTCAAGGGGGTCTGGCCGGACCAGCTGCGCGCGATGGGGTACGGCTGCATCCTGTCGAACACGTACCACCTGTACCTGCGCCCCGGGCACGAGCGGATCCGGCGGCTCGGGGGGCTGCACGGATTCATGGGGTGGGACCGGTCGCTGCTCACCGACAGCGGCGGCTACCAGGTGTTCTCGATGAGCTCCCTGCGGCGGCTGTCGGACGAGGGCGTTTCGTTCCGGTCGCACCTGGACGGATCGCTCCACTTCCTGTCCCCCGAGCTGGCGGTGGAAATCCAGGAGGCCCTCGGGTCCGACATCCGGATGGTCCTCGACGAGTGCGTCGCGTACCCGTGCGGGCGGCCGGAAGTCGAGGAGGCCGTCCGCCGGACGACCGCGTGGGCGCGCCGCTGCCTTGCCGTGTCGCGCCGCCGCGAGGGGGGGATGTTCGGCATCGTCCAGGGCGGGATGTTCCCCGATCTTCGGCGCCGCAGCGCGGAGGAGATCGGGGCCCTCGATTTCCCGGGGTACGCCATCGGCGGGGTGAGCGTCGGCGAAGTGAAGGAGCTCCAGCGGGAGGCGGTGGCGGCGACGGCCCCGCTCCTGCCGGCGGACCGCCCGCGATACCTGATGGGCGTCGGCACCCCGGAGGACATCCTTTTCGCCGTCTCGCGGGGCGTGGACATGTTCGACTGCGTGCTGCCGACGCGGAACGCGCGGAACGGGATGCTTTTCACGTCGGCGGGCCCCCTGTCGATCAAGCAGGCCCGGAACAAGGACGACGACCGCCCCCCGGACGAGGCGTGCGACTGCGCGACGTGCCGATCGTTCTCGCGCGCCTACCTGCGCCACCTCTTTCTCCAGAAGGAGATCCTCGCGGCGATGGCCCTCACGACGCACAACCTCCATTATTACGCGCACTGGGTGGCGGAGATCCGAAGGGCGATTTCTGTTGGAAATTTTGGCGAATTTGTGAAAAAATCTCCCGGTTCAGGCATGGACAAGAGCTTCGAGGGAGGATAACGGTCATGGCGTTTACCGGGATCGCTTACGCGATGGGCGGAAAAGGCGACGGGGGTGCCGGCGGCATCGCCAGCCTCATCCCCATCGTCCTGATGTTCGTCATCTTCTATTTCATCCTCATCCGGCCCCAGCAGAAGCAGGCCCGGAAACACCAGGACTTCGTCAAGAACCTGAAGGCGGGGGACCGGGTGGTGACGACGGGCGGGATCCACGGCACGGTGACGGGGATGACCGACTCGACGATCACGCTCGAGATCGCGGACAAGGTGCGCGTGAAGGTCACCCGGAGCGCCGTGTCCGGCTCGAGCATCGACGCGGCGTCGTCGGAGGGCAAGCCGGTCAAGGATTGACTTCGCGGGACGAGGCGGCGAAAGGAGCGGTCCGAAAATCATGTGGAAGAGCATCGCGTGGAGAACAACGCTGATCGCCGTCCTGACGGCGGTCTCGATCATCCTGGTGCTTCCCAGCCTGACCGACAGTCTGCCGGAAGGCTGGAAGAGCAGGAGCCCCAAGATCCATCTCGGGCTCGACCTGCAGGGCGGGGTGTTCCTGCGCCTCGCCGTCGAGATCGACAAGGCCATCGAGAACACCTCGCTCCGCTACGCGGACGATTCGCGGGCGGTCCTCCGCGAGAAGGGGATCCCGGTCCTGGGCTGGCAGAAGGCCGGGATCGACGGATTCGTCCTCCAGCTCCCTCCCGGCGACTTCGCGGAACGGGCGATGACCGCGCTCAAGGACGAATTCGGGACGCTCGACTTTACCCTGGGAACCGTGACCGCGTCGGGGGGCACGATCACGGGCCGGATGAAGCCGGCCGAAACGCTCGCCATCCGGACGAACGCCGTGTCGCAGGGCGTCGAGACCATCCGGAACCGGATCGACCAGTTCGGCGTCCGCGAGCCCCAGATCGTGGCGGAGGGCGAGGACCGCATCGTCGTCCAGCTCCCGGGCGTCAAGGACCAGCAGCGGGCGATCGAGCTCGTGGGAAAGACCGCCCTCCTCGAGTTCAAGCTCGTCGACGAGGGGGCGAGCCTCGAGGAGGCGCTGAAGGGGAATCTTCCCGAGGATGACCAGATCCTCTACCAGAAATCGGTCGACGCCCAGACCGGGCGCGTCGCCAAGACGCCGATCCTCGTCAAGAAGCGGTCGCTCCTCACGGGAGAGACGATCAAGACGGCCCGGGTCAACTTCGAGTCGCAGCAGGGGGGCGCCTACGTGTCCCTCTCCTTCGACACGCGGGGGGCGAGGATCTTCGACCGGGTGACCGCCGAGAACGTCAAGCGCCGCCTGGCAATCGTCCTCGACGACACGGTCTACTCGGCCCCGGTGATCCAGGAGCGGATCTCGGGCGGCGAAGCGCAGATCACCGGCTCCTTCACGCCCGAGGAGGCGTCCGACCTCGCCATCGTCCTTCGCGCCGGGTCGCTTCCGGCGCCGGTCAAGGTGATCCAGAACGTCACGGTCGGGCCGTCCCTGGGGGCCGACTCCATCCAGAAGGGGGTGCGCGCCGGCCTCGTCGGGGCCTTTCTCGTGGTCGCCTTCATGGCCTTCTACTACAAGTTCGCGGGGCTCGTCGCCGACATGGCTCTCGTCCTCAACATCGTCTACCTGCTCTCGGGGATGGCGCTCCTCGAGGCCACGCTCACCCTGCCGGGCATCGCCGGCGTCATCCTGGCGGTCGGGATGGCGGTCGATTCCAACGTCCTCATCTTCGAGAGGATCCGGGAGGAGATCCGGTCGAAGAAGACGGTGCGCGCCTCGATCGACGCGGGATACGAGAAGGCGTTCCTGACCGTCGTCGACTCCCACGTGACGACG
>JBLNEU010000149.1:0-2552 GCA_050263015.1 Deltaproteobacteria bacterium
AGGATCTTGCCGGCGGGCACCGCCACCTCCTTCCCTCCCACGGATACCGTGAGCGCCCCGGCGGCCTTGTCGAGCGATTTCGCGGTGGCGGAGGTGAGTACGCGGATTCCCCGCTTGCGGAACGATTTCGCGAGCTCCTCGGCCACCTCCCGGTCCACGCGCGGGAGGAGCTGGTCCATCATCTCGATGACGGTCACCTCCGCCCCGAAGGTACGGTAGACGTAGGCGAACTCCACGCCCACGGCCCCTCCGCCCAGCACGGCGACCGAGGGGGGGAGGGTTTCCTCCGCCAGGGCATCGTCGCTCGTGATCACGAGGCCGCCGTCCGGCTCGATTCCCGGGAGGCCTCGGACTTGCGTACCGACGGCCACCAGGATATTGCCGGCTTCGAGCTCTTCTTCCTCCGCGCGCACCGTGCGGGGGGAGGCGATGACCGCGTTCCCCGCGATCAACTCGATGCCGTTCTTCTTGAACAGGTAGGCGACGCCGCGCGACATCCTCTCGGCGACTTTCCGGCTGCGGCGGATCACCTCCCCGTAGTCGACGGACAGCCCCGGGCAGGCGATGCCGTACGACGCCGAGTTTTTCATCTCTTCATACAGGTCCGCGCATTTGAGGATCGCCTTGGACGGGATGCATCCCCAGTTGACGCATACTCCCCCGGGACGGTCCCGCTCCACGACGGCAACACGCATCCCCAGTTGCGCCCCGCGGATGGCCGCGACGTACCCGCCGGGGCCCGCGCCGATCACCACGAGATCGAAGTGTCTCATCGGGTCCTCACTCCGCTCCCAGCGCCTCGACCTGCAGGATGAAGTCGTTCAGGAACCGCGTGGCCGTCCCCCCGTCGATCAGCCGGTGGTCGAAGGAGAGGCTTAAATACATCATGTCCCTCGCGACGATATCGCTTCCCCGCACCACCGGCCGGCGAAGGATCTTGTGCACGCCGAGGATGGCCGCCTCCGGCAGGTTGATCACCGGGTAGCTGAACAGCCCGCCGATCGACCCGATGCTGGTGACGGTGAAGGTGCCTCCGGAAAGATCGGAAAGCGAGAGCTTCCCGAAGCGGGCGCCCTCCGCAAGCCGCTCGACCTCGCGGGCGATTTCCACGATCGTCTTTTCTCCGGCGTTCCGGACGACCGGGACGACCAGCCCGTCTTCGGTGTCCACGGCGATCCCGATGTCGTAACGCTTCTTGAGAACAATCTCGCCGCGCTCCTCGTCGAGGGAGGCGTTCATCGCGGGGTGGACGCGCAGGGCGGTGACGGCCGCCTGGATCAGGAACGGCAGGATGGTGATCTTCACCCCTTCGCGCTGTCCGATCTCCCGCAAGTCCCCGCGCATCGACAGTAAATTCGTGACGTCGGCTTCATCGACCAGGAGCGCATGGGGGATGGTGGACTTGGAGAGGACCATCTTCTTCGCCGCCATCCTGCGTTTGCCGCGGAACGGGACCCGCTCCTCCGAAGGCGTTCCTTCCGCGACGGGAACGGGGGGTGCCGCGGTCGCCCGGACGTCCTCCTCGGTGACTCGCCCGCCGGGGCCGGTGCCGGGAATCCTGGAAAGGTCCACCCCGAGATCCTTCGCAAGCTTCCGGACGACCGGGGTGGCCAGGGCCTCCCCGGCGGGTCCGCGGGGAGCGGCCTCGCCGGTCGGCGCGGGTTTCCCGGGCAGGGGTGCGGGAAATTCCGTTTTCTCCCGCGCGGAGGGCGGGGGGACAGCGCCGGCCGTCTCGATGAGGGCGATGACCTCCCCCACCTTCACGGTCCGGCCGGATTGCGCCAGGATTTTCGCGAGCACGCCGTTTACGGGCGAAGGGATCTCGATATTGGCCTTGTCGGTCAGCACCTCGACCAGGAGGTCGTCCTCCCGGACCGTCGCCCCCTCGGCCACCAGCCAGCGGACGATCTCCCCCTCGGCCACCCCTTCCCCGATGTCGGGCAGCCGAAGCTCAAAAGCCATTCCGGTCTCGGTCCTCCTCGTGAAATCGCCCGTCATCCATCATAGCCCTACGGCTTGATCATCACCATCTTGATATTGGTCATCTCCTCGACGGCGAACCGGACCCCTTCCCGGCCCAGTCCGCTCATCTTGTTCCCCCCGTAGGGCATGTGGTCGACCCGGAAGATCGACGTGTCGTTGATCATCACCCCGCCGACGTTGATGCGGTCGACCGCGTACATCGCCTTCCGCAGGTCGTTCGTGTAGACCCCCGCCTGGAGCCCGTAGGGGGAATCCTCCACCATCCGGACGGCGTCCTCGAAGGTCTCGTACTCGTAAAGGGAGACCAGCGGAGCGAACGCCTCCTGGCACATCACCTTCATTTCGGCGCGGACGTCGGCCAGGACGGCCGGGTACAGGACCCTGCCTTCCCGCTTCCCGCCGATCAGGAGCTTCGCTCCCTCGGCCACGGCTTCCTTGATCCAGGCCTCGGCTCGCTTCGCCTCCGCCTCGTCGATCATCGGCCCCACGTCGCAGTCCTTTTCGAGAGGGTTGGAAACCTTGAGCCTCCCCGCAGCCTCGACGAACCGCCGAATGAACTCCCCGGCGAT
>JBLNEU010000150.1:0-5153 GCA_050263015.1 Deltaproteobacteria bacterium
GCCATCGACGACGAGCCGTTGGACTCGAGAACCTCCGACACGATCCTGACCGTGTAAGGGAAATCGGCCTCCCCCGGGAGGACCTTGCTGATGGCCCTCTCGGCCAGGGCGCCGTGCCCGACCTCGCGGCGGCCGGGGGCGCGCAGCATCTTCACCTCGCCGACGCTGAAGGGAGGGAAGTTGTAATGCAGCATGAAGGCCTTCGTCGACTCGCCGAGGATGGAGTCGATCCGCTGCTCGTCCTGGGAGGTGCCCAGCGTGGCCGTGGCGAGCACCTGCGTCTCCCCCCGCGTGAACAGCGCCGAGCCGTGCGTGCGCGGAAGCACACCCACGCGGCACTCGATGTTCCGGATGTCGGCAAGACCCCGGCCGTCGATCCTGACCTTCTCGGACAGGACCTTCCCCCGCACGATCTTCTTCTCGATGTCCTTGAAGGCCGAGCCGATGAGAGGGGCCTTGGCCGCGCGCTCGTCCTCGGGAAACGCGTTCCGGACCGACTCGGCGATCTCGTCGATCTTCTTGCGGCGTTCCTGCTTCGCCCGGACGCGGTACGCCTCGCGCAGGCTCGCTTCGGCGATCCCGCGGATCCGCTCCAGTTCTTCCGCCGCCAGCTCCTGCTTCACGAACTCGCGCTTGGCCTTGCCGATTTCGCCCCGCATCCTGTCCTGGAGGTCGAGAATGGGGACCAGCGACCGGTGGGCGAAGAGGATGGCGTCGAGCACCTCCTCCTCGGGGACCTCGACGGCCTCCCCCTCGACCATCAATATCGCGTCCCGGCTTCCGGCGACGAAGATGTTGAGGTCGCTTTTCGGGAGGTCGGGAATCCGGGGATTGACGACGAACTGTCCGTCGATCCGTCCCACCCGGGCCCCGGCGATGGGTCCGGCGAATGGCACGTCCGAAATGGTGAGGGCGGCCGACGCGCCGATCATCGCCAGCACCCCCGTGTCGTTCTCCTTGTCCGCGGAGAGCACCGTGGCGATGACCTGGATCTCGTTGTAGAACCCTTTCGGAAAGAGCGGCCGGTGCGGCCGGTCGATGAGGCGGGAGGTCAGGACCTCCGCCTCGGAGAGACGGCCCTCCCGCTTGAAGAACCCGCCGGGAATCTTCCCGACGGCGAACGTTTTTTCGACGTAATCGACGACGAGGGGGAGAAAGTCGATCCCCGGCCGCGCCGTCTCGGAGGCGCATGCCGTGACGAGAACGACCGAGTCGCCGTACCGCACGACGACCGCTCCCCCCGCTTGCTTCGCCATGTCTCCCGATTCGATGGACAGATTCCGTCCTGCGATTTCCGATTCGTACACGTGTCCCACTTGTCGTCAGTCCCTTCTTGTCGGCCGCAATGGCCGCTATTCGGCGGGTATGGTATCCCGGTCTACTTGCGCAGGCCGAGGGCTTCGACCACGGCCTTGTACCGCAGGGACTCCCTCGATTTCAGGTAATCGAGAAGCCGCCGGCGCTGCCCGACCAGCTTGAGGAGCCCCCTGCGGGAATTGAAGTCCTTGGAGTGGGCCTTCAGGTGATCCGTGATCATGTTGATCCGCTCCGTCAGGAGGGCGATCTGGACCTCGGGCGAGCCGGTGTCCGTGTCGTGAATCCGGAATTTGCCGATCAGGTTCTTTTTCTTCTCCGTGACGAGACTCATGTCCTTTTCGCCCCTTCTCCCTTCGGATGATCAGAAATCACTCAGAATTATCGAGTATTTATTTATAGCACAACGATCGCGGCGTGTAAATTCATAACCCCCGCAGTATCTTCCATTCTCCCGCCGCGCCGCGCCCGACGAGCGCGACCGCCCCTTCCGCCCCGTGGGTCAGGAGCACGACGGGCTGGGGCCCCTCCGGCCCCCGGCCGGCAACCCAGGGCTCCGGCGATCGTCCCTGCCGCACCGCCGCGACGGCCTCCGCAGGCACCTCCAGTTGTGGAAAGCCCGAGAGGGCCCGGGAAATGGTGAGGACCGCGGCGCCCTCCTCGCCGCGCCCGGCCGCCTCCCGGATGGCGTCGAGCGTCACCGCGTCCTCGATCCGGAACGGGCCGCACCGCAGCCTGCGCAGCGCCGAGACGGCCATCGGGACGCCCAGGGCCCGGCCGAGGTCCCGCGACAGCGCCCGCACGTAGAACCCCTTCGAACAGGTGAGCGCCACGCGGAACCCTTCCGGGGACCATGCGAGCACCTTCGCCGCGGTCACCGTCACGCGCCGCGGGGCAAGATCGACGGCTTCGCCGCGCCGCGCCAGGGCGTAGGCGCGCGTTCCGCCGACCTTGATCGCCGAGTAGGCGGGCGGAACCTGTTCCCACGTCCCGACGAGCGCCGCGACGGCGGCGGACACGGCCCCTTCCGCCGCGACGGCGCCCGGCCGCGCGTCGACCTCCCGCCCCGTGACGTCGCCCGTGTCCGTGGCCGCGCCGAACCGGAACGAGGTGTCGTACTCCTTGTCCTGCATCGCGATATAGGCGGCGATCTTCGTCGCCTTCCCCACGCAGACCGGCAGGACCCCGGTCGCCATCGGGTCGAGCGTCCCGGCGTGCCCGCACTTGCGCTTCCCGAGCAGGCGGGAAACCTTCTCCACCGCCCGGAAGGAAGTCATCCCGGGCGGCTTGTCCAGGACGACGACTCCGTCGATCATGCGAGCGCCGCCTCGAGGGCGTCGAACACCCTCCTCTTCACCTCGCCGAGCTCCCCGCGGACCGTGCATCCCGCCGCGTTCCTGTGGCCGCCTCCCCCGAAGGACGAGGCGATCGCGGAGACGTCCACGCGGCCCTTCGACCGGAAGCTGACGCGCCACTCCCCGTCTCCTTCCTCCCGGAAGGCGACCGCGACCTCGACTCCGACGATGGAGCGCGGGTAATTGATGAATCCCTCGAGGTGGTCCTTCGTCGCGGAGAATTCCGCCAGGTCCCCTTTCCGGGTCGAGATGGCCGCGACCTTCCCGGCCGCCGCGACCTCCAGCGAATCGAGGATCCGCCCGAGGAGCCTGAGACGGTTCGCGCTCTGGGTCTCGTAGACCTGCTCGGCGACCGCCCAGGGGTCGATTCCCGTCCGGACCATCTCGCCGGCGACGAAGAACGATTCCGGGGAGGCATTGGAGTAGTGGAAGGAACCGGTGTCGGTGAGGATCGCCACGTAGATGTTGACGGCCACGTCGCGGTCGATCTCGGTCCCCATCGCACGCAGGACCCGGTGGATGAGGATCCCCGTCGCCGGGGCGTCCGGCTCGACGAGGCAGTAGTCGCCGTGCGCGCCGTTTGTCCGGTGGTGATCGATGTTCACCATCACGGGGCATTTCCGAAGCTCGGCTCCGACCCGGCCCGTCCGCTCCGGCGATCCGCAGCCGACCACGACGGCGACCTGGTACCGCGAGCCGTCCGCCTCGGCCACGACGGTTCCGGCCCCCGGCAGAAACGCGAGGTTCTCCGGCACGGGGTCCGCGTTGAGGACGGTCGCCGTCTTCCCCATCCTCCGGAGGGCCAGGGCCAGCGCGAGCTCGGAGCCGATCGCGTCGCCTTCCGGGTTCTCGTGGCACGCGATGAGGAACCGGTCGTGCTCCCGGAAGACCCGGCAGATCGCCTCGATGTCATTCCTAGCCCGCATTTCTCACCAAGGTTCGTCGGGAGATATCCGCCCCGCTTGCGCGGGATTCCGCCTCCCGCTCGTCGTGCCACACCTGATGGCGCGAGGCGGTGGAGACGGGCGTGGATGCAAGGCGCACGACCGAGGGCCCCGGAGACGTACTTGAACAGTACGTCGAGGAGCCCGACCGAGTGCAACGCAGCAGACATGCCCGTATCCGCCGCCGCAGCAGAAGCTTGGTGGGAAATGCGGGCTAACCGGGGTCATTCTCCGAGATGTCCTTGAGGAGCCTGTCCATCCGCGCCCCCCGGTCGAAGGAATTGTCGAAGATGAACGCCACCTCGGGGCAGAACCGCATCCGCAGGGCCTGGCCGAGCTCCCTCCGGATGAATCCCTTCGAGCGGCGGAGGGCGTCCCGGACCGAGAGCCGCTCCTCCTCGCCCCCGAGCACGGAGTAGTGGATCCGCGCCGACTTGAGATCGGGAGTCAGGGTCACGTCCGTGACCGTCACGAGCCGCATCCCGGGATCCTTCACCTTGTTCTGGAGGATCAGGGACACCTCTTCCCGGATCATCTCCGCCACCCGGACGGAACGGTCGCCGCGTCCCTTCACGATTCCTCGTCTCCGATCCGCACCATCTCGATCTGCCGGCCGGTCAGCTCGATCTCGCCGTCGCGCCCGACGAGGTCGCAGATCCGGTCGAGCATCGACTGCGCGAGCCGCGCGTCGGTCGACGCGAGGGCGACGCCGATCCGGCCCCGCTGCCAAAGGTCCTGGAACCCGACCTCGGCCACGGACACCGGGAAATTCGCCCGGATCCGGCCGGCAAGCCCCGCGATCCGGCGGCGCTTGTCCTTCAGCGAGGCGGCGCCCGGGAAGAGAAGATCGGCGACGAGCACGGCGACGAGCAAGCTCGCATCCTTTCCTTCGCCGGACGGGAGGTCAGAGGGTCTCTACGACCTTCTCCATGACGTACGCCTCGATCTGGTCGCCCACCTTGATGTCGTTGAAGTTCTCGAAGCCCATGCCGCATTCGTACCCCTCGGCCACTTCGCGGACGTCGTCCTTGAAGCGCTTCAGGGAGGCGAGCTTCCCCTCGTGGATCACGACGCTGTCGCGCAGCAGCCGGACGCTTGCGCTCCGGGCGATCTTGCCGGAGAGGACGTAGCAGCCGGCGATCGTCCCGATCTTCGAGATGTGGAAGGTGTTGCGCACCTCCGCCCTCCCCAGGGCCGCCTCCTTGAAGGACGGCTCGAGGAGTCCCTCCATGGCCTTGTGGATGTCCTCGATCACCTCGTAGATGACCGTGTACAGCCGCACGTCGACCCGCTCCCGCTCGGCGAGCTCGGCCGCCTTGGACTCGGGCCGCACGCCGAACCCGATGATGACCGCCGTGGACGCGGAGGCGAGCATCACGTCGGACTCGGAGATCCCGCCGACGCCGGCGTGGATGACGTTCACCTTGACCTTGTCGCCGGACAGCTTGGCGAGGGAGAACTGGAGGGCCTCCATCGACACCTGGACGTCCGCCTTGACGACGATGTTGAGCTCCTTGAGGTCGCCCACCTCGATCCGCCG
>JBLNEU010000151.1:0-3694 GCA_050263015.1 Deltaproteobacteria bacterium
CGACTCGGGGACGTAGAGCGGCTTTTCGAGGAAGCTCTCCCACCGCGCGTCGCCCCCGGCCCCGAGAAGGTCCCGCGACGCGAGGATACCCACGACCTCCTCGCCGCCCCTCGAGAGGACCGGGTAGCGGGAGAATCCCGCCGTCCCCACGACGGCGGCGACCTCGTCCCGCGGCATCCCTTCCTTCAGGGACACGACCCCGGACCACGGCGTCATCCCCTCGCTCACCGCCGTCTCCCCGAATTTCAGGACCCCCTCGATCATCCTTTCCTCGGTGGAATCGATCGTCCCGTGCTCCGCGCCCTCCTCGATGACGTCGAGGATCCCCTCCTCCGAGCCGAACCGGATGTCCATCAACGCCTCCGGCATGTAGCGCGCGCCGAACAGGGCGCGGCCCGCCTTGTCGAGCAGCCGGGCCGGGCCCGCCGCGGCACGCATGAAGAGCAGGCAGGTCCCTCCCCAGCCCGTCACGCGCCCGGGCTTCCCGATCGCTCCGAGCGTCGCGGCGTTCTCCAGGAACAGGATGACGAGGAAATAGGAAAGGAGCCACGCGGCGCAGGCGCCCGGTCCGGGCCAGCCGGGAAGGAACACGAGCAGCGCGAAGCCGCCGGCGCCCGCGCAGATCGCCGACCCGACCTTCAGGGCGGCGGCGAGGAGCCAGAGGGAAAACGGGTGCCCGCGCGCCGGGTCGCGGACGGCGGCGAGGAGCCGGCGCGCCGCCGCGTCGCCCGAGAACGCGGCCGCGGACAACCCCTCCTCGCCGAGAATGAGAAGCGCGGACCGGAACGCCGTCGCGGCGGCGCCCAGGAGGGAGAGAACGACCGCCGCCGCGAGAAGGAGCCAGGGAATCCACATGGTTCCACTATATCCGATTTGCTATATTGGAACCTGTTCCCGGGAGCGCCGATGAAGAGAGTGGGCTACGTCTACCATCCGGACTACCTCCTGCACACGCCTTCCTTCGAACACCCGGAATCCCCGGACCGCCTCGTCGCGATCGACGACCATCTCCGGGCGGCGGGCCTGATCGCGAAGCTCGTCCCGATCGCCCCCGGCGAGCCGTCGGAAGAAGACGCCGCGCGGGTCCACGACCCGGAGTACCTGCGGCGGCTGGAGCTCGCGTGCCGCCGGGGGGACCTCACCCTGGAATCCGAGGACACCTACCTGAGCAAGAACTCCTACGGGATCGCCCTCCTCGCGGCGGCCGGGTCGATCGCCGGGGCGGCGGCCGTCGCCACGGGAAGGGTCGACCGCGCCTTTTGCGCGGTCCGCCCCCCGGGGCACCACGCCGCGCGCGCCGAGGGAATGGGATTCTGCCTCCTCAACAACACGGCCATCGCCGCCCGCTACCTCCAGGCGCGGCACGGCGTGTCGCGCATCCTCATCGTCGACTGGGACGTCCACCACGGCAACGGGACCCAGAGCATCTTCCTGACGGACCCGACGGTCTTCTTCTTCAGCATCCACGAGAACCCGACGTTCCTCTATCCCGGGACGGGCCGCCGGTGGGAGATCGGCAAGGGACCAGGCGAAGGATACACGCTGAACGCGCCGATGGCCCCGGGGTCCGGAGACGCCGAGTACCGTCTCGCGTTCGAGCGGATGCTCGCCCCGGCGATGGAGAGGTTCGCCCCCGAGTTCGTCATCGTCTCCGCCGGCTTCGACGCCCACCGCGACGACCCGCTGGCCGATATCCAGCTGACGGAGGACGGTTTCGGCTTCATGACCCGCTTCGTCTGCGAACTGGCGAACATCTACTGCCGTGGGAAGGTCGTCTCGATCCTCGAAGGAGGATACGAAAGGGAATCGCTCACGCAGTGCACCGAGCGTCACATCCGGGAACTCCTGGCGAAATAGCGCGGAGAGAAACGGGGGGAAGCCCATGTTCGTCGCACGCAGGATGCAGCGCAATGTCGTGACCGCGTCCCCGGCCACGCCTCTCATCGAGGCGCGGCGGCGAATGCGCGGGCACAATGTCCACCAACTCCCCGTCGTCCAGGACGACAGGACGCTCGTCGGCATCCTGTCCGATCGCGACATCCGGGAGGCGACGCTCCCGGTCGCCCTCCTGCCCAACACGACGGAAAGGGACGTGGAGGAACTCCTGGCCGGCACCCCCGCGGAAAAGGTGATGACGCGGAAGGTCGTCACGGCCACGCTGACCGACTCCCTCGAGGACGCCATCGTCCTCATGCACGATTTCCGGGTCAACTCCCTTCCCGTCGTGGACGAGAAGGGGCGGATCGCCGGGATCATCACGCGGACCGACGTCCTCAAGGCGTTCGTCCAGGCGCTCGGGGTCGGCGAGATCAGCTCGCGCATCGAGGTCGTGGTGCCGGACCGGCCCGGCGCCCTCGCCGAGGTCGTGAACATCATCAAGGGCTTTCACGTCAACATCACGAGCGTCCTGACCACCGGCCACGCCGAAAAGGGGCTCAGGGCGATCTTCTTCCGGATCGCCACGCTCAACGTCGGGCCGATCCGCAAGGCGATCGAGGACGCGGGATTCCGGATCCTCGATCCGTCGGAGTTTCGGCTTTGAGGGCGATGCTCCTCCGCGGGAACGGGCCGATCGCCTCCTCTCCGCTCGAGGCGGCGGAAATCCCCGACCCGTCGCCCGGCCCGGGGGAGATCCGGGTCCGGGTCACCGCATGCGGCATCTGCCGGACGGATCTCCACGTGATCGAGGGGGACCTTCCGCCGGTCCGCGTTCCCCTCGTCCCCGGACACCAGGTCGTCGGGCGGGTGGACCGGCGCGGCGACGGGGCCGCGCGGTTTCCCGTCGGCGCCCGGGTCGGGATCGCGTGGCTCCGGCACACGTGCGGCGACTGCGCCTTCTGCGAAGCCGGGCGCGAGAACCTGTGCGAAGCGCCCCTCTTTACCGGCTACCACCGCGACGGGGGCTTCGCGGAGTACGCGGTCGTGCCCGAAGCGTTCGCCTACGAGATTCCCGGGGCGTTCGCGGACGCCGAGGCGGCGCCCCTGCTCTGCGCCGGGATCATCGGGTACCGGGCCCTGCGTCGCGCCGATCTGCCGTCCGGCGGGACGCTGGCTCTCTACGGCTTCGGATCCTCCGCCCACATCGTCATCCAGCTCGCGCTTTCCCGCGGAAGCCGCGTGGTCGTCTGCACCCGGGGCGAGAAGCACCGGAAGCTCGCGCTCGAGATGGGAGCCTCCTGGGCGGGTGAGGACCCGGCGGAGATGCCTGTCCGGGCGGACTCCGCCATCATCTTCGCCCCGGCGGGGGAGCTCGTCCCGCCCGCCCTCAAGGGGCTGAAGAAGGGGGGAACGCTCTCGCTCGCGGGCATCCACATGAGCGACGTCCCGCCGATGAAGTACGACGAATGCCTCTTTTACGAGAAGAACGTCCGCAGCGTCACCGCCAACACGCGGCGCGACGGCGAGGACCTGCTCCGCGAGGCGGCGCGGATGTCGATCCGGCCGAAGGTAACTCTCTTTCCTCTCGCGGAGGCGAACCGCGCGCTCCGGATGCTCAAGGACGACCAGCTCCAGGGCACCGGGGTCCTGACCGTCCCGGGGTGACCGCTTTCCGGGAGGGAGCGACGCGCGAATGACGACCGTGCGGAAAACGACGTTCCTCAGGCGGTTCAAGGCGCGGTTCTTCGTCCGCTTCCACATGGCGCTCATCCTGGCCGGCACCGCGCTGTCGGGGCTGCTCGCCTCCAAGGTCCTC
>JBLNEU010000152.1:0-5339 GCA_050263015.1 Deltaproteobacteria bacterium
AGGTACCCCATGAAGCCGGTCAGGACGCCGAGCCGCACGAGGGGATGGTACTTCTTGTACCCGAAGATGTAGCAGACCGTGGCCATCACTTAGCCGGTCGCCGACAGCGGCACGCCCGAGAAGAGCCCCCACCCGAGGAGGATGCCCCACGGGTACTCGTTGGAGGCGTGTGTGACCGTCACGAGGCCGTTGGTGAACCGCAGGACGATCAGGGGAAGCCCGATCGCCAGGATGAGGGCCGCCACGCAGTTGAACGGCGTGATCAGGCGCCGGGCGTACTCGGCCCGGGGCATCCCCATCATCAATTTGTCCATGAACCGGGCGGAGAAGTTGTCCGTCTTGACCAGGGTATCGTTGCTCATTCCTTCTCCTCCTTGTTCCTGTTCGCGGCGTAGCACGCCCCGAGCAGCGCGGGCCAGATGGTGAGGACGAGCGGGACCGCCGACAGGAATCCCTTCGTGTTCTCCACGATCGGCTTCTCGGGGAGATCCTTCGGATAATCCAGCGACTCGAACGGAACCCCGGACAGGTAGAGCCAGCTCGTCCCTCCGGCCTCGAGCTCGCCGTAGATCCGGTCGACGTACCGGTCGGGGCTTTTCCGGATCTTCCGCCGCGCCACCTCGATCAGTTCCTTCCTCTTCCCGAACGTGAGGGTGCCGACGGGGCACGCCCCGGCGCACGCCGGGATGCCGCCCTTCTTCACCCGCTCGTGGCAGAACGTGCACTTGACGACCCGGGGCTCGAGCGCGCTCTCGTAGTCGTACGCCGGCGCGTAGAACGGGCACGCGACCATGCAGTAGCGGCACCCGAAGCAGACGTCCTTGTTGTAGAGGACCGCCCCCTCGGGGGTCTTGGTGTACGCGCGCACCGGGCACGCGGACGCGCAGCTCGGCTCGTTGCAATGGTTGCACTGCACTTTCCGGTAGACCGTCCCTTTGTTCTCGTACCGGTTGACCACCGTGTACGCGGACGCCGTCGGCCGCCGCTTCTCCTCGAAGACCGACTTCTCGTCGAACGGGACCGCCGGCTTCGGCAGCGCGTTCGCCTCGTTGCACGCCTTTTCGCAGCTGCGGCACCCGACGCACTCGGTCAGGTCGACCAGCATCCCGTACCGGTCCGGCCAGCCGGAAAGGTCCTTCGAGGCGAACGCATTCGAGGTTCCACCCACGAGGACGGTCCCCCCGGCCACGGCGAGCGTCGCCAGGAACTCCCTTCGATTCACGGTATTCGTCATTGAGTGCCCTCCTGCACCCGTTCTCTTAGTCGCGCTTGGCCTGCGCCTTGTTGGCGTGGCACATTTCGGTGCACCCCTTCGGATCCTGCCCCACGCTCCCGATCTCCTTGTGGCACCGGAAGCAGGCGCGATGGTAGGCGGCCTTGAGCGTCGGCTTTCCCGGATCGCCGGGCTGGACGGAGGCCGGATGACAGTCGCGGCACGGCTTGATCTTCCGCAGGTCCGCGCTCCTTTTGAAGGCGGCTGCGTCGATCCTGTGGCATTCGCCGCACGACTGGACCGCGTCGCTCCCGTGCTGGTGGTGGCAGTCGTTGCATCCGCTCGCCTGGCCCTCGTGCATCGCGTGGTCGAAGACCACCGGCGCGTACGCCTCGGCGATGCGGCCCAGGACGATCTTCTTCTGCCCGCTCCCGGCCCCGGCCGCGAGGGCCGGGGCCAGGGCGAGCATGCAGCAGGAGACGATCGACAGGACGATTGCGCGCCTCACGCGTCGCCCTCCTTCTCCTTCTCCTTCCCGTCCGCGGCGGCCTTGTCGCCCTTTCCCTTCCTGTCCTTCCGGCCGCCCAGGTACGCCTCGGTCGGACGCCATCCGAAGGTGGCGCTCCGTCCGGCCGCGCCGGTCGCCCGCGCGAGGGCGTCGACGGCCATTCCCGCGAGCTCCCTGGCGAAGGTGCCGACGAAGAGGAACGGCAGGGAGATCACGTAGAAGAGCCCGATGAACGGGGCCGAGGCGAACCGGCCCACGGTCCGCAGGGCGTTGCGCCCGCCGGACGCCCGGAGGTGGTCGATGTCGTCCCGCACGTTGCGCGCGAGCGCCTTGAACGGCTTCGGCTTGAGGATCTCCACGTAGAGGATGAAACCGGTGATGGCGAGCACGGAAATGAGGTACTCGATCCCTTTGACGCGCGTCAGAAAATCCACGAGGGTGTGCATGGCTTCTCCTTTCCGGATTTATTCCTTCGCTGCGCGATCCTTGCCGTTCTTGTCCTTCTTGCCCGAAAGGTACGCCTCGCTCGGCCGCCAGCCGAAGAACACGCTCCTGCGGACCTGGCTCACGAGGCCTCCGAAGATCCTCAGGCCGCCGAAGTAGACCGCCGTCCCGGCGATGATGAGCGGCAGCGCCACGACGTAGAGCCCGCCGAGGGCGATCACCAGGAAGAACAGGATGGCAAACGGCATGCGGTAGTAGCGCGACCCGTCGTCTCCGGGAAGCACCGACTCCCCCTTCACGTCCACCACCTGCCCGGTCTTCAGGCTCCAGTAGTACCCCATTCCGACCCGCTCTCCCCCGCAGTGTCTTGTCATGGTCCTTACCCCCTTCCGAAGTTGGCGTTCGGGGCGTCGATTCGTCATTGCGCGTCCAGAATAGGGTTCCGCGAGGGCCGCGACAATCGGTCAAAATACCTATTTTCGAGGGAAAAAGTACCTACCCGGGGGGTCAAAACCTATGGAAACGCGGCGATTTTTCGGATGCAAACGCCGTGTGCGACTGTCCGGGACGCCGTTTCAAGGCCCGGTGGCATATGGGGAAACCGGCCCGCGGGGGCCGCGCCCTTACCGGATCATGCTCTCCGCGACCCGAATCAGGTCGAGGGGGGCGGATCGCCCCGTCACGTCCATCCGGTACGCCCCTTCCGTCCATGCGATCCGCGAGCAGGTCGCGCCGTCCCCGCAGACGCCGACCTCGAGGCGCGCGTCCCGTCCCTTGAGAAGATAGGAGGTCTTCTCCTTGACCATGACGATCCGGACCTTCCCGTCCGGCGGAAATTCCCCGCCGGACGATTGCGAGATGACAAGGGCCGTCCCGCCGGAATGGCGCCGCTCGAACTCCATGAGCACGGCCGCGAACGGCCGTCCCTGCGCGAGGATCCGGGAGGGAGGCCACCGCAGGTCCTGCGGAAAATAGGACGGAACGTAGATGGGGAGGGACGGGAGGCCCGCGCTCACCGCGTCGAAGGAGTCGTACTCCCGCAGGAGATCGTCCTGCACGAGGACGGGGATCCAGTTGACGGCCATCGTCGCGCCCACCAGGATGAGGATCCCGATCGCGAAGGAGAGCAGGCGTCTTGCGTTTCCGCGCATCGTCACGACCCCGGGCTACACGATGAAGTAGTTCAACGCGGCGGTCACGGCGAGGGACGACGCGAAGGCGAGCCATCCCCCGTCCTCCGCGGCGCTGGAGCCGTCCGCGACCCCGGTGATGCGGCTCTCGATGTTCAGCCGGTGGCTGTACCGGTCCATGTCCTCGACGAGGCGGAGGGCGCTGCGGGGCCGGCCCCCGGCGCCGGACTCCTCCGGCCCGAGGTAGAGGGTCCGCAACGTTTCCGCGAGCGCGGCGCGGTCCCCGGTCAGGGCGACGGCCATTTCGTCGCAGATCCGCTCGTCCTCCTGCACGGCCCTCCGGAACGCCATCAGGACGACCGGGTTGAAGAACATGACGATCCTCAGGAAGAAGACCGCCGGGAGCAGCGGGAGCCGGCTCCGGGTCACGTGCGCGATCTCGTGCGCGAGCGCCGCCCGCAGCTGGTCCACGGACAACGTCGCGGCCAGGCCCGAGGACAAGGTGATGGACGCGTTCCTTCCCGTCGTGGAGTAGATGAAGACGTCGTCGTCCTCGACGATGAACACGGGTGGCGCGTCCCCCCCCAGCGGCGCCAGCGCCTCGCGGACCGCCGGGTCGCCGGAGCCGTCCCGCGCGGCGCGATCGGGTCGCGACGGACGAAGCGTCTGGGACAGGATCGGCGCGAGTTCCTGGAAGACGAACGACAGCGACGCGACGAGGAAGGCGATGACGAGGACGGCGACGACCGGGAGGAACCCGAGCGTCTCGAGGAACAGCCAGCGGCCGCTGTCGAACAGGGCCGCGGTCCGGAACGGGACCGAATCCCGGTACGGGACGGCGAGCAGGTAAACCGGGACCGTGACGACCGGGGCGACGATGATCGCGAGGAAGAGCCGCTGGCGGGACCGGGGATTGCGGATCCCGAAACTCTTGACCGCGATCTCGGCGACCGCCGCGGCCATGAGCGAGTGGAAGAACGACTGGACCACGCACGCGCCGGGCAAAGAGTCGATGATCGCCGAAAGGGCCATCGCAAAGCGCGTCCCGTCAACCGGCCGGGCGAGCGCCGGGAATTCCTGCGGGAGGGCGCGTCATCCCTCCTTGATCGTCTTCCCCATCTGGACGACGAAGAGGACCCCGGCGGCGACCTCGACGAGGCCGAACAGGACCGCGAGGCGGTCGACCCCCAGTCCGACGGGCATCACCGCGCCCGCGAGGAGCCCGACCAGTCCGACGTTGGCCATGAGGAACTGGACCTCGGCCCAGCCGATGTGCGCGACCTTCGGGAGTCCGAAGAACATCGTGGGGATCAGCTTGTAGCCGATCCCGTAGATGAGGAAGAGGACGAAGCCGACGAGGAGCATGTGGACGTGGAGGAACCGGAAGTTGTCGTTGCCGTACAGGAGCATCCCCTCCCCGAGGAGCAGGCCCAGGACGAGGTAGACGAAGGCCGCGCGGATGTACCGCCGGCAGAGGCGCGCGAGCCGGTCCTGCGTGGCGCGGTCCGTGACGGACGGGTCGACCATCCCCTCCTCCTTTTCCCCGGGACGCCGCCTAAGGGACGCGAACCGCCCCGCGGCGCATCCTCCGGGCGATTCCGCCGGTCACGCCGTCCCGCCGCCCACCGTGAAGGAGGTCCCGGAGAGGGAGGGGTCGGCCGCGAACGACACGCGCGCCCCGCACAACTTCTCGATCCGGGTGATCTCGTCCCGCTTCTGGTTGAGCAGCGCCTCGAGAAGGTGCGGGGAGACGCGGACGACGACCTCCTTGCCCGACTCGCGGGACAGCTCCTCGTGGATTCGCCGCAGGAGCCGCGCGGCCGCCGCGTCGCCGGTCGCCTGCTGCCCGGTCCCGCCGCACGCGTCGCACGCCTTCTGGAGGACGTCGTAGAAGGAGATCCCCATCCGCTGCCGGCTGATCGCCACGAGGCCGAACTTCCCCATGCCCGAGACGTCGCTCTTGGCCTTGTCCTTCTTCATGCCGTCCTTGATCGTCTTCTCGACGTCCTTGATGTGGTTGCGGTTCTCCATGTCGATGAAGTCG
>JBLNEU010000153.1:0-4243 GCA_050263015.1 Deltaproteobacteria bacterium
CGCATCGAGGCCGGTCCTGCGGCACCGCCGCACGACGAGAGCGCTCCCCGCGAGGATCGCGGCGCCGGCCAGCGCGCCGAAGGCGTGGAGGGTGACCGGCCCCAGGGACAGGGTCGGTTGCTCGTAGTAGGGGATCATGGGCTTGCCGGCCCTTCAGGTTTCCGCGATGTGCGCGTATTCGGCAAGGCGGGGCCTGTCGACGACGATGCGCCGCGACCGCCTCCGGATGATCCCCATGTCCTCGAACTTGCGGAGGAGGATCGTCACCGTCTCCCGCGTGGTCCCGATCAGGTTCGACAGCTCCTCGTGGGTCAGCCGCAGCGGGATGAGCGTGCCGTCGCGCGTCTCGACGCCCAGGTCCACCGCGAGGTGCAGGAGCTCCCGCGCCAGCCGATGGTGCGCCCAGGCGTTGATGAGCCCCGCGAACTCCCGCTCCACCTGTCCCAGGCGCTTCGAGAGGAGCTCCAGGAGATTGCGGGCGAAGGCGGGAGAGGATTCGAGGAGGTCGCGGAGCGCCGCCCGGGGAAGCACCGAGAGAACCGCGTCGGTCAGCGCGACGGCCGTGAACGGGCGGACCGGCTCCGTGACGGCCAGCTCGCCGAAGACGTCGCCGGGGCGCACGATGTGAAGGATGGCCTCGGTCCCCTCTTCCGAGAGCGCGACGAGCTTGACGAAGCCGGACTTGACGATGAAGAGCGCGTCCGCGTCGGACCCTTCGTGGAAGACGACGGCGTCCCGGGGGAAGCGGCGCTCGACGAGCTTCGCTGCGATTCCCCGAACCTCCGCGTCCGGAAGGCCCCGCAGAAGCACGTTCGCGGTCTGGAAGGGCAGAGGCACGCGGACCTCCTCCCCGGATGACCGGCCCCCTGATGCCGTGTTCTGCCTTATTCTACCGTTCCCGGAGGGAAAAAGAAAAAGAGGCCGCCCGCCCGAGCCGCCGCGGAAGCGGCCCGGGAGGGCGGCCGTTCGGCCTCACGCGACCAGCCGCAGCTTCGCCTTTTCGGGGGGCGCGACCGTCTCGGGAAGCGGCCACTCGGCCCAGGTGAAACGGGCCCCGGCGACTTCCGCCTCGCCCATCCCGGCGAGAAAAATCCCGCCGGCGGCGACCAGAAGGACGATCAGGCCGGCGAGCGCGACGCCGAACGTCAGGGCGGACACCTCGAGGAAGATGGCTTCCATGGCATTCACCCCCTTTCCATGACTCAATCTACTCCGGGGCGCAGAGCGGTTCCGTGAGAAAGCTCACAAATATTCGCAATGATCGATATATCAATGGAATCGCTTTGTTGTTCCGTACAGCCCGTGAGCTTTGATAGGATGGTCCCTCGGACCGGACCCGGATCGCCGACACCACATCCCGACGGAGGACCGACGATGCCCTACCCCCTGACCCTCACCACGATGCTGCAGAGGAGCCGGTGGCTTTTCCCGAAGAAGGAGATCGTGTCCCGGGACTACTCGGGCATTCACCGGTACAGCTACGGGGACTTCTACGCCAGGACGGCGCGCCTTGCCCACGCACTGGGGAAACTGGGCATCCGGCGCGGCGACCGGGTCGGAACCTTCGGCTGGAACACCCACCGGCACCTCGAGGCGTATTTCGCCGTCCCCTGCATGGGCGCGACGGTCCACACGCTCAATATCCGCCTGTTCACCGACCAGCTCGTCTACGTCGTCAATCACGCCGAAGACCGGATCATCCTCGTGGACGAGGATCTCCTCCCGTCTCTCGAGGCGGTCGCGGAGAAGCTCCCGACCGTCAAGGCGTTCGTCGTGATGACCGACAAGGCGAAGATCCCGGCGACGAAGCTCTCGCCGGTCTACTCGTACGAGGAACTCCTCGCGGCCGAGTCCCCGGAGTTCGACTGGCCCCGGGACATCGACGAGAACGCGATGGCCGCGCTGTGCTATACCACGGCGACGACGGGGAACCCGAAAGGCGTCCCCCAGACGCACCGGGGCGTCTATCTCCATGCCATGGCGATCTCGGCGGCCGACACGCTGGCCGTGAGCGAGAGGGACGTCATCATGCCGGTGGTCCCGATGTTCCACGTCACCGCCTGGGGGATCCCGTTCGCCGCGACGTGGATGGGGGCGAAGCAGGTGTTTCCCGGTGCGCGCCCCGACCCGCACGCCCTGGCGGAGCTCATCCAGTCCGAGAGGGTGACGAAGACGGCCGGGGTCCCGACGGTGTGGATGGGGGTCCTCCAGCTCGCCGAGCAGGGAAAGTGCGACCTGTCGCACCTGAAGCTCGTGGTCTGCGGGGGTTCCGCGCCGCCGCGGGCGATGATCGAGACATTCGAGAAGAGGCACGGGATCCAGTTCCTCCACGCGTACGGGATGACGGAGACGTACCCCGTCGTCCTCACGTGCAGACTGAAGGGCGCGCTCGAGGAACTCCCGGACGATCAGCGTTACGCGTACAAGGCGAAACAGGGGCTTTTGCTCCCCGGCCTCGAGATGAAGGTCGTCGGGGAGGGGGAGAAGGACGTTCCCTGGGACAACCGCACGATGGGGGAGCTCAGGCTCCGGGGCCCCTGGATCACCGAGGAGTATTACAGGGAGCCGGAGCGGACGAAGGAGATGGTCCGGGACGGCTGGCTGTGCACCGGGGACGTGGTCACCGTCGACGAGGAGGGGTACGTCCAGATCCAGGACCGGACCCGCGACCTGATCAAGAGCGGCGGCGAATGGATCTCGTCGATCGACCTCGAGAACACGATGATGGCCCACCCGGCGGTCGCCGAGGCGGCGGTCATCGCGATCCCGCACGAGAAGTGGCTGGAGCGCCCGATGGCGTGCGTCGTCCTCAAGCCGGACCAGAAGGGGAAGGTCTCCGAGAAGGACCTGCTCGACTTCCTTGCCGCCCGGGTCGCCAAGTGGTGGCTCCCGGACGAGGTCGTCTTCGTGGACGCGATCCCGAAGACCTCCGTGGGAAAGTTCGCCAAGCGGGAGCTCCGCGAGAAGTTCAAGGAGAAGCGGTACCGGTAGCCGGAGGTTTCCGATGACCAGGAGCGTGTCGATCGCCCTCAACCTCTACGCCATGATCGCGTCGCGGGTCGGCGGGATCCGGGCCGAGCCCGGTGAGCGGAACGCGTTCTGCCCGCAGTGCGGCGCGGCGACCGCGGGCGGCGACCGGTTCTGCCGGAGCTGCGGCGCGGCGTTGCGTTAGCGGGCGGCGACGGATGCCGTCGCGCGCGGGAACCCGGGTGCGTAGACCGTCCCGCGTCCCGGCCCCGCTCGCCATCCTCGCGTCGATCGTCCTGATCGGCGCCGTGTCGGGGTGCGATTCGTACTTCTTCTACCCGCTGAAGGATCACCTGCCCAACCCGGCCCTCGAGGGAATCGCGCGGGAGGACATCTCCATCCCGACCCCCGACGGCGTGACGCTTCACGGCTGGCTGCTCCGGCCGGACGGGGAACCGCGCGGGACCGTCCTCTTCCTTCACGGGAACGCGGAGAACGTGAGCACCCACGTCAACTCCGTCCTGTGGCTCGTCGGGTCCGGCTACCGCGTGGTTGTCGTGGACTACCGCGGCTACGGAAAGTCGGGCGGGACGGCGACGATTGCCGGGGTCCACGCCGACGCCCAGGCGGCCATCGACGCGCTTTTCGGAATGGAGGAGATCGACAAGGACCGCGTCGCCGTCCTCGGCCAGTCGCTCGGCGGCGCCGTGGCGATCCACGCCGTCGCCAATTCGCCGCACAAGGATCGGATCGGGGTTCTCGTCGTCGACAGCGCCTTCTCGGGATACCGGGAGATCGCGCGGGAAAAGCTCGCCGAGGTGGCGCTTTTCAAGCCGTTCCGGGCTCCGCTGTCCCGGCTCGTGACCGACCGTTACAGCGCGCGCCTCTGGATCGCGCGGGTTTCCCCCGTTCCCGTGCTCGTCATCCACGGCGATGCGGACCAGGTGGTGCCGCGCGCGCACGGCGAGCGGCTCTTCGGACTTGCCGGCGGGCCGAAGGCGCTGTGGATCGTTCCCGGGGCCGGGCACATCCAGGCGTTCGCATCCCCGGACGTGCGCGCCCGTCTTCTCGGCTTCCTGTCGGACGCGCTGGCGTCGAAACCGGCTCCAGCGGTGCAGCATCCTTGATACGGGGACCGATTTGGTGTAGGAGTATCGAGAGTGCAACCCATCACTCAAGGAGGCGCCTTATGAAAAGAGCTCTGCTGGCCTGCACGATCATCGTGGTCTTCGCCGCGTCGGCGATGGCGGCGGGCGGGACCGCGCACCAGAACGTC
>JBLNEU010000154.1:0-8930 GCA_050263015.1 Deltaproteobacteria bacterium
CGCCTGCTTCCCGAGGATGATGAACCGGGTGAAGTTGTTCACGTTGTCCTGGATCCGCTTCCGGATCGCCGTCAACCCGTAGATCTTGGCCGCCGCCTCCCCGGCGATCGCCGCGGACGCCGGATCGTCCTTCGCAAGCTCCGCCGCCCTGGCCGTGCTCTCCACGTCGAAGACGGGGACGTTCCTCAGGGAACGCTCGATCCAGGCCCGGCACTGGGCGATGGCGTGGGGATGGGAGTAGACCTTCCTGACGTGCTCCAGGTCCCCGGTCACCGACAGGAGGTCGTGGGCGACCTCGATCTGGATCTCCCCGCTGATCAGCAGGTTGTGGTCGACGAACATGTCGAGCGTGTGGCTCACCACCCCCTCGCTCGAGTTCTCGATCGGCACGACGCCGAAGTCGGCCAGGCCGCGCTCCACGGCCTCGAAGACCTCCGAGACGTTGATCTGGGGAACGTAGTCCGCGCTCTCCCCGAAATGCTTGAGGCACGCCTGGTGCGTGAACGTCGCCCGCGGCCCCAGAAAAGCCACCGAGAGCGGCTTCTCGAGGGCGAGGGACGCCGAGATGACCTCGCGGAAGATGGCTTTCAGCGCCTCGTTCGGGAAGGGTCCCGGGTTGGCGGCGCTGAGGCGCCGCAGGATCTCGGCCTCCCTCTCGGGGACGTAGAACCGCAGGTTCTTCTCGGACTTGATCTTTCCGACCTCGACCACCGCCCGCGCCCGCTCGTTGAGGAGCGCGAGGATCCGGTCGTCGATCCCGTCGATCGCCGAACGAAGATCCTTCATCCTGTCGCGCGTCACCCGCCGGCTCCGGCCTTTCGCTTGATGCGGCCGATCTCGCGGAACTTCGCGTAGCGGCGGTCGAGGAGGTGCTGGGCGAGAAGCGGCTTGAGGGCGGCGAGGCTCTCGATGACGGCCGCCTTCACGGCGTCCGCCGACGCCCTGTGGTCCCGGTGGGCGCCGCCTTCGGGCTCCCTGATGATCCTGTCGACCACGCCGAACCGCTTGAGGTCCGTCGCGGTGATCTTCATCATCTCGGCCGCGGTCTCGGCCCGCGCGGTGTCGCGCCAGAGGATCGAGGCGCACCCTTCCGGCGAGATGACCGAATAGATGGCGTTCTCCATGATGAGGATGTCGTCCCCCACGCCGAGGGCGAGGGCCCCGCCGCTTCCCCCCTCCCCGATCACGACGACGATGATCGGGACCGCGATGCGGGCCATCTCGAGAAGGTTGCGGGCGATGGCCTCGGACTGGCCCCGCTCCTCGGCCCCGATCCCGGGGAAGGCGCCGGGCGTGTCGATGAAGGTGATGATCGGAAGGCCGAACTTCTCCGCGAGCTTCATCACCCTGAGCGCCTTGCGGTACCCTTCCGGGTGGGGCATGCCGAAGTTGCGGTGGATCTTCTCGGTCGTGTTCCTCCCCTTCTGCTGGCCGATGATGACGACCTTCTCGGAATCGAGCTCGGCGAAACCGCAGACGATGGACGTGTCGTCCTTGAAGGCCCGGTCCCCGTGGATCTCGAGGAAGTTCCTGAAACACAGGTTCACGTAGTCGAGCATGTAGGGGCGGTTCGGGTGCCGCGCGAGCTGGGTGATCTGCCACCGCGTCAGGTTGGAGAAGATCTCCTTGCGGATCTTGCCGATCTTCTTCTCGAGCTTGCCGATCTCCTCGCGGACGTTCTTGTCGGTTCCGTCGTCCAGGCGGCGCAGCTGGTCGAGGCGCCCTTCGAGGTCGACGATGGGCCTCTCGAAATCGAGGTATTGGAGGATCATCCGGACTCCTTCGCGGATGTAAATCTTAAATTTATGGCAAAACCGCGCTCAAGACAAGAACTTTCGGGCCAACTCTGAAGCGTATTCAACCGGCGGGTCCCGCCGCAGCCAGACGGCGTCCGGCTCCCGGAGAAGCCAGGTCATCTGCCGCTTCGCGTAGCGCCGGGTGTCGCGCTTCATGGCATCGACGGTCTCCGCGAGGGACACGCCGCGGATCAGGTGGGCGGCCACGTGCCGGTAGCCGAGCGCCCCCATCGGCTTCAGCTCCGGGCCGTAGCCGCGTCCCAGAAGCCCCCGGACCTCCTCGACGAAGCCGTGCCGGAACATCGCGTCCACGCGGCGGTCGATGCGGCCGTATGTCGCCTCGCGGCCCGGGTCCAGGGCGAGGAACAGAACCGTGTATCGCCCCGCCCCCGCCCAGCTCACCCGCAGCGCGCTCGCGGGACGCCCGGCGATCGCCGAGATCTCGAGGGCCCTCACCACCCGGACCCTGTCGGCCGGGTGAATCCTTTCGGCGGCGTCGGGATCGATCCGTCCCAGCTCCGCGTGGAGCGCCGAGCCCCCTTCCTCCTCCCACCGCCGGTTGAGCCGCGCCCGCACCGCCGGGTCCGCGGGAAGCGGGTCGAGCCCCTTGCGCAGCGCCCGGATGTACATTCCGGTGCCGCCCGCAACGAGCGGAATCCGCCCCCGGGCCAGGATCGCGCGGATCGCCGCCTCGCTCTCCGCCACGAATCGTCCCGCGCTGTAATCCTCGTCGGGATCGGCGACGTCGATGAGATGATGCGGAACCGCCCCGCGCTCCCCGGCGGTCGGCTTCCCGCTTCCGATGTCCATCCCCCGGTAGACCTGCACCGAGTCCGCGTTGACGATTTCCAGGGGAAAGCGCCGCGCCATGGCGAGCGCCAGGGCCGTCTTCCCGGAGGCAGTCGGTCCCGACAGGACGAGGAGCCGGCTTCCGGACCCGGTCACCGGAGGCGTCCCCCGCCTTTTCAGGACCGGCCGAACATGCGGTCCATCTCGGTGCCCGAGATCTTGACCCAGACCGGGCGTCCGTGGGGGCAGCTGTGCGCGGCGATCGCCCGGTCCAGGTCGGAAAGAAGCGCCCGCATCCCCTCCCGTTCCAGCGCCTTTCCGGCCCGGACGGAGGCGTGGCACGCCATACGCCAGAGCTCCCGGTCCGCGTCGAATATCCCCTTCGGAGCGGCTTCCTGCGACTGCAGAAAATCGTTGAAGTCCTTCCACCACGCGTTGACGTCGAACGCCCCGAGAATGGCCGGCCCGCCCGTGAACTTGAACCTCCCCTCCCCGAACCCCTCGCACAGGAACCCGACGCCGGCGAGAAAGGAGACGACCTCCTCCCGCTCCCTTGTCCCGATCCCGGTGATGGAAACGACCTGCGGCACGAGCCACCGCTGGACCGGGGCGTTCTTCCCGAGGAAGGAGTCCTTCAGGCGCGAGAAGACGATTCTCTCGTCGGCGGCGTGCTGGTCGACGATCACGACGTCGCCGGCCCCCTCGCAGACGATATACGTGCCCAGGATCTGCCCGACCGGCCTCAACGAGGCAAATCCGCCTCTCAACGGGTCGGCGGAGCCGGCTCCCTCCGCCTCCGCGAAAGGCGGCGGGTTCCCGAACAGCGGCTCGACGGCGAATCCGCCCGGCGTTCGGGGCGCCCGATCGGGCGCGCCCGCGCCGCTCTCCCCCCGGCCGGCCGCCCCCCCGAGGTCGACGATCGTTCGCGGGACGTCGCCCACCGCCTCGCCGATCGAATGGCGCACCAGCTCGAACAGCTCCCTGGCGTACCGGAACCGGACTTCGGTCTTCCCCGGGTGGACGTTCACGTCGACCTCGACCGGATCGCACTCGATGAACAGGCACGCCACCGGCTGCCGGTCGGGCGCGAGAACCCCGCGGTACGCCTCGCGAAGGGCGGCGAACACCCCCTTGTCCCGGAAATGGCGCCCGTTGACGAAGAACCTCTGCCCGCCCCCGCCGATCCGCGATACCTGGGGAAGGCCGACGAGCCCCGAGAGCCGGAAGAACAGCGACGGCCGGTCGATCCGGACGAGATACTTCCCCTCGTCGCCCGCCAGCCGCATTGCCCTCTCGACGCGGGACTCGCGGGCGTCGTACGCGAATTCGGACCGCCCGTCGGACATGCGGAAGAAGGTCCTCTCGCCCGGAAGGGCGACGGCATGGAAGACGTCCCACAGGTGGGCCAACTCGGTCCGCGGGCTCTTGAGGAATTTGCGGCGGGCCGGCACGTTCCAGAACAGGTCGAAAACCTCGACCGTCGTGCCGACGGGGGCGCCGTTCTCCCGGGCCGCCCCGCCGACCCCTCCCTCGATCGCAATCTCCGCGGCCAGCGCCTGCCCCGCCGGGCGCGTCACGATCTTCATCCTCGAGACGGAAGCGATGGAGGGGAGCGCCTCTCCCCGGAACCCGTAGGTGACGATCCGGCGCAGGTCCTCGGCGCAGGTGATCTTGCTCGTCGTGTGGCGGCGGACCGCCTCCCTGGCCTCCTCCGCCGTCATGCCGCACCCCGCGTCGGAAACGCGCAGCGTGAAGGGGAACGGCCCCGAAATTTCCGCCTCGATTCGCCCCCCGCCCGCATCGACGGCGTTCTCGAGGAGTTCCTTGAGCACCGAGGCCGGGCGCTCGACGACCTCGCCCGCCGCGATCTGGTTGACCACCCCGTCCGGAAGAAGGCGGACCCGCCCGCTCAACGGCCCTCCCCCGATGCCGGGCTCCCCTTCCGGCGCGGGCGCCCACCCCCGATCCGGATCTCCGCGGCGGCCCGGCCGGGCGTCGCCCCCGGAAGGCCGGCCCCGCGGTTCCCGGGTCCCTTCACCCCCATGAGGGCGCGGGTGATCTTCTTCCCCTCCTCGACGCCGGGCTGGTCGAACGGATCGACGCCCCCGATCGTCCCGACGACGGCGGTGACCCACTCCCAGAAATGGAGGAACGCGCCCACGTGCTCCTCGTCGCGTCCCCCGATCTCGATCCGGACGATGGGCCGTCCCGCCTGGAAGAGCGCGCCGATCGTCCCGTCGAACTCCGCCTCGAAGAGGTCGCGCAGCGGCCTGCCGCCGAGCATCGCCATGTCCGGGGCGAAGCCGGCGCGCGGCACGTTGCCCCTCGCGCGCACTTTCCGCCACCTGATGAAGGTGAAGACCTTGTCGGCGGGGCCGTCCTGGTAGAGCTGGACCTGCGAATGCTGGTCCGTCACCCCGATCGCTCTCGCGGGCGTCTGGCCGAAGGAGCTGCCGTCCGGGCGGCGTTTCCCGAGACTTTCTCCCCAGAGCTGCTGCCACCATTCGGCCACCCGGTCCAGCCCTTGCCCGTACGTGAACCAGACCTGGACCGGCTTCGGGTTCTCGATCATGTAGTGCGCGTAGACGGCGGCGGCGAAGACGACCGGGTTTTTCTCCCCCTTCTCCCGCCGGATGATCCTTTCCATGCGCCGCGCCCCCGCGAGGAGGCGCTCCGTGGAGACTCCCGCGGCCGCCAGGGGGAGCAGGCCCACGGGCGACAGGACGGAGAACCTCCCCCCGACGTTGGGCGGAACCGCGAACGAGGCGATTCCCTCGGACGCGGCCATCGCCCGGAAGACCCCTTTCACGGGATCGGTCACAAGGACCAGGTGGTCCCGCCACGCCCGCCCGTTCGACTTCTTCAGCGCATCGATCGCCAGCGCGAGCTGTGCGTTCGTTTCGGCGGTGCCGCCCGACTTGCTGATGGCGACGACGGCCGTCCGCTTCATGGGGAGCGAACGCAGCAGCGGAAGGAAGGCATCGGGATCCACGTTGTCGGCGACGGCGAGGGAGAGCCCGCGACGGCCTGCGTTCCCGCCGAGGGCCTCGTGGACCGCCCTTGTGCCCAGCGCGGAGCCGCCGATCCCGAGGACGAGGAGGTGGGCGAACCGCCGGCGCATCCGCGCCGCGGCCCGGGCCACCGCCCGCGCCTCCCGTTCGAGGAACGGAAGGCCGGGAAAGCCGATCTCCCCCGATCCGCTCCTCGCCGCGATCCGCGCGGCGGCGCCTTCCGCCCGGCGCACCGCCGCCCCGAGCGCCGGCCCGTCGAGGCCCTCCCCGTTGCGCAGGTTGCCCTCGAGGACCCGCGAGAAGTCGAGCCGGATGTCGATGTCCGCCCTCACGTCGCGACCACGACTCCTCAGGCCTTGATCCCTTCCTTCTCTTTCATGATGCGGAACCGCGGGTCCATCTTCTTCAGCCGGTCCACGATCCCTCCGTACTCGAGCTCGCTGTAGGGGAGCATCGCCGGCCCGAAGAAGCCCTGGCGGCGAAGGTCTTCCGACTTGGCGGACACGCGGTCGCGCACGTAGTCCCAGTACGGGTGGTCGAAACAGTCCGCGGCCTCCGTGAGCCGGCCGTTCTTCACGCAGAAGGCGAGGCACGACACGATCGGGGGCCCGTCGAAGTACGACGTCCCCGTGTTCCGCGCGACGGGCATCAGGGCCCCGTGATGGCTGCCGCGCATGAATCCGGCGACGAGGTGGCCGATCGTGAACGGGGACAGGACCTCTCCCGTGGCGGGGAAATTCCCCTGGACGCGGACGAGCATCACGGGATCGTCCTTCCCCGTGTACTTGCCGGCGATGTTGTGCAGGCGCGTCGTGCTGACGGACGCGGCGATCTCCCCCGTGGCCCGGGAGCGGATCGACTCGACGACGAACCGTTCCTGGTCGCGCAGCAGCGCGGCGATGTCGTAGAGGTCCTCGGGCGCGTTGAGGTCGATCACCCGGTCGCCCTCCGTGTTCGCCACATCCATGATCCGGAAGGTGAACCCCGCCCCGACCTTGGGCGAGAGGATGAGCCCCGCGCTGTGCATCGGATCGGCGAACGCCATGTAGCACGGCAGGTTGTAGGCGCCCGGGTCCGTCTTGTCGGCGGCGAAAAGGAGAAACGGCTCGTTCGGCCTCTCCTCGAACTCCATCTCGGCGACCGCCGGGCCCATCCCCTTCACGTTGCCGGAGAAGGAATCCTTGAGGAGGTCCTGCCCCGCGCCGTAGAGCCCCTGGGCCTTCGCCACCTCCGTGCCGGCGAGAAACGCGTCCCAGGCGAGCCGATGGACCCTCTCGTCCAGGACGCCGTTGACGTGGGTCATGAGGATCGCGATGTCGTCCCCGGTGAAGTTGATGGAGCTGTCGATGAAGAGATTCCCCGCACCCTCGGCGATCTTTTTCCGGACCGCCTCGACAAGCTGCGTGCTCGGCTTGATGTGCCCCCCGATGGACCCGATGTCCGCCTTGATGACCGAAAGTGTGAGCTTCATGCGCCGCCTCCTCTGTTTGAAGTGTTGGCGATGTTCTCCCGGAACCAGGAAACGAATCTTTCAACGCCGGCCGCGACGGGGATTTTCGGGTCGTACCCGATCTCGACGCGGGCGCGGGATATATCGGCGCAGGTGACGGCCATATCGCCGGGCTGGACCGGCAGGAACGTCCTCTTCGCCCGGATGCCGGCCGCCCGTTCGATGAGCGAGACGAGGTCCGCCAGCGAGATGGTCGCGGATTCTCCGAGGTTGTAGACGCGGTGACCCGGCGGCGCGGAAAGCGCCCCGAGGACCCCGCCGACGATGTCGTCGATGTCGGTATAATCCCGCCGCGCGGTCCCGTCGCCGAAGAGCTCGATCTCCCTCCCTTCGAAGATCCGCCGGGTGAATTTGTGGATCGCCATCTCGGGGCGCTGGCGCGGGCCATACACGGTGAAAAAGCGCAGGGATGCGATGTTCATCCCGTAGAGGTGTGCAAAGGTATGGCAAAGGAGCTCGCCCGCCTTCTTCGTCGCCGCGTAAGGGCTCACGGGGTGGTCGACGGAGTCGTCCTCCGAGAAGGGGACCTTCTCGTTCCCGCCGTAGACGGATGACGACGAGGCGAAAAGGACCCGGGGCACTCCCCTGTCGCGCGCAAACGAGAGGACCCGGGCGGTGCCCACGACGTTGACGTCCGCATAACCGGCCGGATCGGCGACCGACGGCCGGACGCCCGCCTTCGCCGCCAGGTGGATGACGGCGTCGGGCGCCCCGTTTCGCCCCCACCGCTCCAGCGCCGCGGGGTCGCGGATGTCGCCCTCGACGAACCGGAACGCGGGAAAGGCGTTCAATGCCGCGAGATTGCGCTCCTTGATCGCACGGTCGTAGAAAGGATCGAAATTGTCGAGACCTGCGACCGCGTCTCCCGCCCGCAACAACGCCTCCGCCACGTGCGATCCGATGAATCCGGCTACGCCCGTAATGAAGACAGACCGTGTCATCGGGACTCCCAGCGGTGCGGCGGCGGAGAATGTTTCGCTATTCTACCACCCCTCCCGCTCAACCCCAAGAACCACCCCGTCAGAACAGAACCACACCGTCACACCCCGTCGCCCTGGCCAGCGGCCTGGCCAGCGGCACCTGGCCAGCGGCATGTTGACAGCCCGGAGGCATTCGCGGAGAATGGCCTTTACGGCGGCATAGCCAAGTGGTAAGGCAGAGGACTGCAAATCCTTCATTCCCCGGTTCAAATCCGGGTGCCGCCTCCATTCTTTCTTTCCTCGCCCTCTCCTTCAGTCACAGGTGGCGGGTCCCCCCGAACGGACCTGTTTCGCGCGTATTCCGTGTGTTATCGTTCAAGCACGTGCCCGGGTGGCGGAGTTGGCAGACGCACGGGACTTAAAATCCCGAGGCCGATGAGGCCGTGGGGGTTCGATCCCCCCCCCGGGCACCACTAATTTCCCGCAGTTACGGCCGCGGGAAGACGAACAGTCATCGGCTCGAGTCAACGCCTCGGCCAGGATTTCAACGATATCGCAAAGGGTGAGCCGTCGTCTGAGCAAAGGCCTGCTCGAGCCGCAAACGCTGTCGCAAATGCGACGACATCCAAGTCCGGCGAGATCACCCTGTAATAACATTCTCCGTGGTAGAACGGACACGCCGAGCGGGAAAACCCGAGAAGGGACAAGAGGTCAGTCCTCTGGATTCCGGACGTCATGTAGGAAGTCGGGCGGGCGTGCAGGATTCGACCTCATCTTGTTTCCCGCGCTGCGGAGTGATCTGCTTGAAATGGATGCCCGCCTTGAAGATGTCCTTCGCAATCTCCGTTTTGAGCGCTGTGTGAATATCCCTCCTCATGCAACTCTCCGCAGCATGTGTCCTTAC
>JBLNEU010000155.1:0-3596 GCA_050263015.1 Deltaproteobacteria bacterium
CTTCGTGGCCTTCATGGTCTCCCACATCCCCCTCGTCATCTACGGCGTCGGCCGCCACCTGGACCAACTCCCGCTCGTGGCCTCGGCGGTCTCGACCGACCTGTCCGGGGCCGTCCGCGAGATCGGGTGGCTCGGCGTGGGGGCGCTCCTGATCCGGGCCTACACGATGGGCGCCGGGACGTACACGGGGATCGAGGCGATCAGCAACTCGATGCAGACGCTCCGGGAACCCCGGGTCGAGACGGGGAAGCGGGCGATGCTCTACATGGCGTGCTCCCTCTCCTTCATCGCGGGGGGGATCATCCTCGGGTACGTCCTCAACGGCATCGACCACGTGCCGGGAAGGACGCTCAACGCCGCCCTCTTCGGGAAGCTCTCCTCCGAGATCTGGACGGGCGCGACGGCGAAGGGGATCCTGGTCTTCGTCCTCGTCGCCGAGGCGGCGCTCCTCTTCGTCGCGGCCCAGACCGGCTTCCTGGGGGGACCCCAGGTCCTCTCGAACATGGCGGTCGATTCGTACGTGCCGCACCGGTTCGCCCACCTCTCGGAGCGGCTCGTCACCAAGTACGGCGTCTACTTCATGGGAGGGATGGCGTTCCTCATGCTCGCCGTCACGGGCGGGTCGGTGAAGTACCTCGTCATCATGTACTCGATCAACGTCTTCATCACCTTCACCCTCTCCCAGTTCGGCATGTGCGTCCACTGGTGGAAGGACCGCAAGACCGCGGCGGGATGGAAATTCGGCCTGGGGATGAACGGCGTCGGCTTCCTGCTGACCGCCACCATCCTCGTCTTCACGGTCTGGTTCAAGTTCGGGGAAGGGGGGTGGATCACCCTCCTCATCACCGGCGCCTTCGTCGGGTCCTGCTTCCTCGTCCGCCGGCATTACCGGAAGGCGCAGGAGCACCTGCGCCGGCTGGACGAGCTCCTGACGCAGCTGCCGCCGGTCACGGTCCCGGCCGCCCAGGAGCCGGAGCCTCGCCGCGGGGCGCCCACGGCCGTCATCATGGTCTCCGGATACAACGGGCTGGGGATGCACGTCTTCTTCTCCGTCGTCCGGTCCTTCCCCGGCAACTTCCGCAACTTCGTCTTCATATCCGCCGGCGTCGTCGATTCGAGCGTGTTCAAGGGAGCGGCCGAGGTGGTGAACCTCGAGCACAGCCTCCGCGACCAGCTTCAGAACTACGTGGAGTTCGTCAAGGGACACGGCTATTACGCGGAGGCCCGCTCCGAGGTGGGCACCGACGTGATCGAGATCATCGACGGCCTCGCGTCGGGCACGGCCCGGGATTTCCCGAACGCGGTCTATTTCGCCGGGCAGCTCGTCTTCAAGGAGGAGAACTTCTTCAGCCGTCTCCTCCACAACCAGACGGCGTTCCTCGCCCAGAAACGGCTCGTCTTCTCGGGCCTGCCGATGATCGTCATGCCGGTGCGGGTCCTGTGAAGCCGGGCGGAACAGCGCTCGCCGGAACGTTTCGATGTCGCCATCACCTCCCGGGGCGAAATCCTCGTCCCGGAAAGGACGAGGATTCTTGACGCAAGGCCCCGCAGGTCGGATGCTTCCCGTGCTTGCCGTCGCCGGCATGCTCCCGTTCCTGTCGCCCGCCTTTGCCGACGCCCCGTTCGACCCGGCCTACAATCCCCATGCGGGGTTCCGCGATGCGTCGGGCTGTCCCAGGTGCCATCCGGTGGTCGGCGGGAAACCGGATCCGGGCCGCCTGGTGCCGGGATCGGTCCAACTCTGCGCGGGATGTCACGCGGACCGGATCGACGGCCGCAGTCATCCGGTCGGGGTTCGGCCGCGCGATTCATTCGCCGCCATGACGATCCCCGGGGACCTCCGGCTCGACGACGACGGCCGGATGACGTGCCTGACGTGCCACTCGGCCCACGGACCGTACGTCGCGACGGTCAAGGCGCATCCGGACCAGATCCCCGAGAACCCGGATCCTCCCCCGGGCACCCGCCGCCACTACAAGACCCGCTACGTGCGGCGGACGGACCCCGCAAGGGGTTACGCCGTCCTCTGTTACGGATGCCACGCGACGCCATGACGGGTTCCCCGCACCCGAAACGCCGGAAGATCGTCTTCATCTCCCCCGGGTTCCAGGGGGGAGCGGCCCTCGTCTTCGCCGCGGTTGTCGTGCTCGCATGGGCGCTGCTTTCGTGGCATCTCGTCGGCGACATCAAGCGGGCGCTGACGGATACCTCGCTCACGGCGCACTACCGGTTCCGGTCGGCCTACGACATCGTCGGGGCGGGCCTGGTCCGCCACCTGGCGGCGCTCGTCGCCGGGACGTTCCTGGGGTGCGCCGCCCTCTTCTTCCTCGGCGTCCGCAGGATCCGCGTCGGGACCGAGCGGATCGTGGCGGCGTTCCGCCGGTCGGAGGAGGGGGACCTGTCGACGCCGACGGACGTGCCGGGCCCCGGAGAATTCGCCGCCATCGGGAAGCAGATCGACGCGGCGCGGGCGGAAATGATGGAGGTCGTCGCCGGGATCCGCCGCGAGGTCGACCTCATGGCGAAGCAGTCCCTTCCGGAGGACGAGTTCATGACGCGCTGGGAAGACCTCAAGGGGAGAATCGGGAGACTGGCCCCGTGACGGCGCTCTCTCCGGAACGCGATGCGCTCGTGTCGGCGCGGTTCGCGAAGCGGTTCCTCCTCGGGCTGGCGCTCATCCACCTTGCGGGAGGGGCCGTCCTTTTCGTCGGGCTGCGCGTCGCATTGTCGAAGCCGCTCGACGGCTCCTACTCCGCGGTCTTCGCCGCACTGCGCCAGCAGGTCTCGCTCCTTGTGCCCGTCCTCACCTATGCCGGCGCCGTCTACGTGCTGCTCGTCTCCCTGGCCACGACCGTCCTGTGCGTCCGCGCGCTCCACAAGATCGCCGGGCCCCTCTACCGGATGGAGCGGGCTCTCGAGAACTTTCTCGCGGGCGAGATCGTCAGGCCGGCGTTCGTCCGCGAGGGCGACCAGGTGGCGGCGCTCGCCTCGTCGTTCAACGGGTTCGTCGGCTGTCTCCGCCAGGACCGCCAGAACCTGCTCGGGATGATGCGTCGCGCCGAGCGCCTCTGCTTCCAGGATCGGGCGGCGTGCCGGGCCGATATGGACAAGGCCCTCGTCGAGATGGAGAACCTTCTGGCGAAATACCGCTGACGCAGCCGTCGCTGCAGCGTGGCGAGTGATGCGGGCGGGCGACGTCGTCCGGCGATGTCGTCTTGCCGCGCCCGCGCGATTTTGCGAAGATATGCAAAGGGGCTCAATAAACCGGAAGGCAAGTCGGTCAAGGAGGGCAGGCGATGAGATCGATTCGGAGAACGGGCTGGTTCGTGCTCATGGCCTTCATGATGGCCGCGTGGATGGGCGTCCTGGGCTCGATCCGGAGCGAGGCGGTCGCGGGCGTGATCGCCTCCCGGGGGACGGGAGCGCCGGACGGCGTCGCGTCGCGGTCCGCCGACCTCGCGAAGGTCCAGGCGTTCCTGGAGAGCAGGATCGTCGTGCAGAAACTCGTGGATTACGGCGTCTCGCGGGACGAGGCGATGGCGAAGGTCCGGTCGATGAGCGACGGCGAGCTCCACCGCCTTGCGTCGCTGACGGAC
>JBLNEU010000156.1:0-2653 GCA_050263015.1 Deltaproteobacteria bacterium
GACCCCGGCCGGCATTTCCTCGTCGCGACCGATCACCTGTCGATCCGGCCCGACGGCGCGGCTCGCCTGGAGCTCACCCTGGCCCGGCGGGCAACCGTCAAGACGGTGAGCTCGGGCGGAACGGCGGTCCCGTTCACCTTCCAGGACGGAATCCTCGCGCTGCGGACGCCCGCCGCGGGGGAGACCGCGCAGCTCTCGGTGTCCTACGAGGCGAAGTTCGAGGACCCGGTCCCGGAGAATCCCGTCAACACGGAAGACCCGGGCTACGGCGTCGCCGGCGCCATCATGGAGCGCGGCACGTTCCTCTCCGACGGGGCGTCCTGGTACCCGGACATCCGCGGCAGCGACGCGGTCTTTCGCGTCCGCGTCGACGCGCCGGAAGGGATCGAGGCGGTCACGTCGGGGCGCCGCGTCTCGCGAGGGACTTCGGGCGGGCGCACCGTCTCGGAGTGGGAGACGTCGCGCCCCCTGCCCGGAATCGCATTGTCCGCGGGCCGGTATGCCGTCGGGGAAGGGCAGGCGGGAAACGTCCCGGTCTACGCATATTTCAGCGCAGAGAACGAGGATCTCGCGGAAAGATACATCCGGGCCGCCGCCGGCTTCATCGCGTTCTACGACAACCTGCTCGGACCCTACCCGTTCGAGAAGTTCGCGGTGGTCGAGAACTTCTTCCCCACGGGGTACGGCTTCCCCTCGTGGACCCTTCTCGGGAAGTCCATCGTCCGGCTCCCCTTCATCCTGGACACGAGCCTGGGCCACGAGATCGCCCACTCCTGGTGGGGGAACGGCGTCCTGGTCGATTACGCGCGCGGAAACTGGTCCGAGGGGCTCACTGCGTACGTCGCCGATTACCTGTACAAGGAGCGCGTGTCCGAGCAAGAAGGGCGGGAGTACAGGCTCAAGACGTTGCGCGAATATGCCTCCCTGGTGCCGCCCGACAAGGATTTCCCCCTCAAGGCGTTCGCGAGCCGCTCCGACCCCGCGTCCCGCTCCATCGGGTACGGGAAGGCGATGATGGTCTTCCACATGGCGCGCCGCAGGGCCGGGGACGACGTCTTCTGGCAGGGGCTGCGCGCCGTTGTCCGGGACAGGATGGGCAAACCCGCCTCCTGGGACGACTTCGACCGGGCGTTCTCGCAGCACGGCAGATCGGACCCCGCGTCCTTCTTCCGCCAGTGGGTGGACCGCCCCGGCGCGCCGGCCGTCTCGCTTGCGGAGGCCGCGGCGACTCGCGAGGGAGGCCGCTGGAAGGTGACGGCCCGGCTCCGCCAGGAGAAGCCGCACTACGACATCGAGGTCCCCGTGCGCCTGCTGACCGACAACGGGGCGGTCGACGCCGTCATCCCCTTGAGCGGCGAGGACGTGCGGTTTTCCCTGTGGGCCGCCGACAGGCCGCGGCGGCTCGTGGCCGATCCGGACGCCGACCTCTTCCGGCGGCTTCCCCTGGACGAGATTCCTCCCGCCGTGAACGGGATCCGGGGCTCGGCGGACTTGGTCGCCGTGGCGGCACGCGGACTTCCGCCGGCGACCGTCGAAGCCGCGAAGATCGTCCTCGCGGCGCTGGGGCGGAACGAAGTCCCGGTCCTGCGCGAGGCGGAAACTCCGCCCGCGCGGCTTTCCGGACACGACGTTCTCTACCTGGGCGTGCCGGAAGGAGCCGGCTACCTTCCGCCGCTGCCGAAGGGGTTGACCCTCGATCCCCGGGCGTTCTCGCTCGACGGGACGACCTACGGCGACCCGGGGGACGCCCTGTTCGTCGCCCTCCCCCACCCTTCCGACGCGGGGCGCGTCTGCGCGGTCTTCCTCCCGCTGTCCCCGGAGGCGGCCTCCCAGGCCGGGCGGAAGATCCCCCATTACGGGAAATACGGCTATCTCGTCTTCTCGTCGGGGACCAGCAAGGCGAAGGGAAGCTGGGAAGCCGCCTCGTCCGCCACGTCGCACGCGTTCGACGAGCCGGAGTGACGCTCCCCGCGCCGGCCGTCCCGCGGTCGGCGCCGACCGGAACCGGCCGCCCGCATCAGCGGGACCGCGCGTCGGGGTGCCTGAAACAGCCGACCAGGTGGTCGTTCACCATCCCGACCGCCTGCATGAAGGCGTAGCAGATCGTGGGGCCGACGAATCGGAACCCGCGCTCCTTCAAGTCCCGGCTCATCGCCCGTGACGCTTCCGTCGCCGCCGGCAGGTCGGCGGCCGAACGGTACCGGTTGACGACCGGCGCCCCTCCGACGAACGACCAGATGTAGGCGTCGAAGGTGCCGAAGGCGCGACGCACCGAAAGAAACCGCCGGGCGTTTCCGACCGCGCTCTCGATCTTCAGACGGTTCCGGATCAGGCCGGGATCCGACAAGAGCCGGCCGACATCCCGCGCCCGGAAGCGCGCGACCCGCTCGGGGTCGAAACCGAGGAACGCTTCCCGGTACCGGTCCCGCCGGGCGAGCACCGTCCGCCACGAGAGCCCCGCCTGGGCCCCTTCGAGGACGAGGAACTCGAAGAGGCGCCGGTCGTCGTGCACGGGCATTCCCCATTCCTCGTCGTGATACCTGATGAGGAGCGGGTCGCTCCCCGCCCAGCCGCAGCGACGCATTCCCCTCTCTCCCCTGTGGACTTTCGGGTCCGATCGGTTCAAGATTAATAGCTTGCGCCCGGGGGGGCG
>JBLNEU010000157.1:0-2953 GCA_050263015.1 Deltaproteobacteria bacterium
CCGGCTTCGCATCTGAACGTGCCCCGCGCTTCTCTTCCAGTGTTTCGCATCCCGCAGTGGTCAGCGCAACTCCTCGATTCTCAGGACGGTGCGGCGTCCGCTGGCCGCACCCTTCCACGCGACGGGAAATCCGGCGTGGACGGAGCGGCCGCCGGTCCGCACTTACGGCCTCCGCTCGGGGGACCTCCCGTCGGCCTGCAGCGCCTTCCGGGCGTTGTTCGACACGGGGCCGGTTCGGCAAAACAGGGTACTCAGGCCTCCGTCGATGCGCTGAACAAGAAGCGCGGCGGTTACGTTGGTGCGTCTGGCTCCGTGTCCCTCGCCGTCATCACCCCCATCACTTCGCGGAAAGATCCTTAAGTCATGCTCGGGCGCGTCGGGGTCTACCTCGAGATGATCAAGGTGGCGCACACCGTTTTTGCGCTGCCGTTCGCGCTGATGGGCGCGTTTCTCGCCGCCGGCGGACTCCCGTCGGCAAAGACCGTCTTCTACATCGTCCTTGCGATGATCGGCGGGCGGAGCGCCGCGATGGGGTTCAACCGCCTCGTCGACGCCGAGATCGACGCGAGGAACCCGCGCACCCGCGAGCGCGCCATCCCCAAGGGGCAGGTCAGCAAGCCGATGGCCGCCGCCTTCATCTTCCTTTCGGTCCTGCTTCTCCTGCTATCCGCCGCAAAGCTCAACCAGTTGTGCCTCCTGCTGTCGCCCGTTCTCCTGCTCCTGCTGTTCTCCTATTCGTACACGAAACGGTTCACGTGGGCGTCGCACATCGTCCTCGGGCTGTGCCTGGGCGCGGCCCCGGCCGCTGCCTGGATCGCCGTCCGGGGCGACTTCGACCCGCGGATCCTTTTCATCTCCTTCGCGGTCGTCTTCTGGGTGGCGGGGTTCGACGTCCTGTACGCCCTCCAGGACATCGACTTCGACCGGAACGAGGGGCTCCACTCGATCCCCCGCCATATAGGCGTCGGCAACTCCCTCTGGGTGGCCCGGGCGTTCCACTTCGTGATGGCGGCCCTCCTGCTGCTGGGATATCATGTTTTCAGGATGGGCGGCTGGTTCCTGGCGGGATGGAGCCTGTGCGTGGCGGTTCTCGTCTACGAGCACTCCATCCTCCGGGAGAACGACCTGTCCCGCCTGAACCTGGCGTTCTTCAACCTGAACGGGATCATCAGCATCGCGCTTTGCCTGTTCACCTATCTCGACCTTGCGCTCTGATCCGGCCGGGTCGGAATAGTCTCAAGGAGCCGGCGAACCCCATGAAGGTCCTGCTCGGCATAACCGGCGCCAGCGGCGCCCTCTACGGCGTCCGCACCGGGGCGGCGCTTTTGTCCCGGGGCACGGAGCTGTCCGTCGTCGTGACCTCCACGGGCTGGGACATCCTGGCAGCGGAAGTCGGAGACGGGAAGCTGCCGGCGTCGCTTGCCGCGCGGCAGCGGTGGCTCGGCAAGTCCATGGAGGCCCGCCGGCCGGCGCGCCTATGGGCGGACGACGACTTCCGGATCCCGTTCGCCTCGGGATCCAACCCGCCGGACGCCGTGGTCGTGGCTCCCTGCTCGATGGGGACGCTCGGCCGCATCGCCCACGGGACCGCTTCGTCCGTGCTCACGCGGTGCGCCGACGTGGCGCTCAAGGAGAAGAAGCCGCTGATCCTGGTCCCCCGTGAAACGCCGCTGTCGCAGATCCATCTCGAGAACATGCTGACGCTCGCGCGGGCCGGAGCGGACATCATCCCCGCCTGCCCGGGCTTCTACAACCGCCCGGCCACGGTGCGGGAGCTGGTCGATTTCATCGTCTCCCGCGTCCTCGCCCGGCTGGGGATCGATTCGGACCTCCACCCGAAATGGGGGGAGTCGAAGAAGGAGCGGTCGCCATGAAGAAGATCCTGGTCGTCGACGACGAAGAGAACATCCGGGAATTGTACCGGGACGAGCTGATCGAGGAAGGGTACAAGGTCGAGCTGGCCGCGAACGGCCTCGAGGCGCTTTCCAAGATCGAGACGTTCCGCCCCGACCTCGTCACCCTCGACGTGAAGATGCCCGGCCTCGACGGCATCGAGGTGCTGCGGCGGATCCGGGAGAAGAACCGCTCGCTTCCCGTGATGCTCCTGACCGCCTTCGGCGAGTTCCGCCAGGACTTCAATACCTGGGCGTCGGACGCCTATATCGTCAAGTCCCACGACACCGCCGAGCTGAAGCAGACCGTGCGACGGCTCCTGGGCGAAGGATGACGGTCCTCTCCATTCTCTACGAGGCGATCCGCGGGAAGAGGCAGCACGGCTCGGCCCGGGAGACGTCGCTCGCGGGCGCGCTCACCTCCGGCCTTTACGAGGTGTCGCAGGCGATGAGCACCCCCGCGGGCGACCTCCAGCACAGCCTCGACCTCATCGTCTCCGCCGCCGCGGCCATCCTGCGGATCGAGCGGTGCGTCCTGCTGCTGAAAAAACCGGGGGAGGACCAGCTCCACCTCCGGTCGCTCGCCGGGATCCCCCGCCCGCGGCAGTTCGACCGGTACCGGCAGGAGGTCCACGACTCGATCTTCGCCCAGGTCATGGAAAGCGGCGAGGGGACGGTCATTTCCGAGGGGCGGCAGGGAGTGGACCGGAAGATCCTGCGGCTGATGCGGCGCCTCGACGTCAAGGGGTTCGTCGTCGCCCCGGTCCAGGTCCCGTCGGGGACGGCGGGGGTCCTTGCGGGCGCGACCCCACTGGACGGCCGCAACTTCGCGGCCGCGGATCTCAAGCTCCTCTCCGTAATGGCCAACTTCGCCGCCGTCGCGATCGAAAACGCCCACCTCGTGGCGCGCCTCGACAAGAAGGCGAAAAAGCTCCAGGCCATCTTCGAGATCAGCAAGGCCCTGTGCGAGGAGCAGGCGCCGTCTGTCCTCCTGCAGCTCATCGTCGACCGGGCCAAGGCGCTCATGGGCGCCACCAGCGGCTCCATGATCCTGGTGGACC
>JBLNEU010000158.1:0-5323 GCA_050263015.1 Deltaproteobacteria bacterium
CGCGGAGCAGGTGGACCGGCTCGGCGCCGACGACTGGCGCCGCCGCGCCCCCGAGTTCCAGCCGCCGAACATCGGCAGGAACCTGGCGCTCCGGGACGCGCTCCGGCCGGTCGCCGGCCGCCACGGAACGACGGTAGCGGCGGTCGCGATCGCCTGGACGCTGGCCTGGCGAAGCGTGACGGGCGCGATCGCGGGCGCGCGCTCTCCGGAACAGATCGACGCCTGGATCGGCGCGGCGGGCTTGACGCTGACCGGCGAAGACCTCGACGAGATCGCGCGGGCCATCGAGCGGACGGGCGCGGGTTCGGGACCCGCGCACCCCGTGACATCGTCCTGAGCGGCTCGCCGGTACACGATACTTCCGCCGGGGCGGGACGGTGAAGATCCTCGCGCTCCTCGGAACGGTGACCGGGCTCGCCCTCTTCGCCGGGATCCGCCTCTACGCGACCGTTCTCACGGTCGGGCTCTGCCTCCGGTACGGGCTGCTCCACCTGCCCCCGGAGCTCGCATCTCTCGCCGTCCTCTCCCACCCGTACGTGCTGGGCGCTGCGGGCGCCTGCGCCGTCATGGAGTTTCTCGCGGACAAGGTGCCCTGGGTGGATTCCCTGTGGGATGCCGTGCATGCCTTCCTGCGGCCCGCCGGCGCGGCGTTGATCGCCTTCGCGGCCGTCGGCCGCCTGGACCCGGCGGCCGAGGTCGCGGTGATCCTGCTGTGCGGCGGCGTCGCCTTCTCCTCGCACTCGGCAAAGGCCGGCGCCCGGCTGCTCGTCAACCAGAGCCCGGAGCCGTTCAGCAATCTCCTGCTGAGCCTGTGCGAGGACGTCGTGACTGTGGGAGGGAGCTACGCCGCCCTCGCGTACCCGCTGGCGGCCCTCGCCGTCGTGGCCGTCTTTCTCGCCCTGTTCGCCATTTTTGCCCGGCGGACCTGGCGCCGCCTGCGGAGGGTCCCGGCGCGCGCCGGGGATTGACCGACGGTCAGCCCGGGTCGCGGACGCCCGCGGCCAGGACCTGCGGCTCCACCTGGCCGGCGTACTGGGCGAAGTTCCCGGCGAACATCCCGGCGAGCGTCCGCGCCGCCTCGTCGTAGGCCGCGCCGTTCTTCCACGTCGACCGCGGGTCCAGCACCTCCGGCGGCACGTCGGGGCAGCTCCGGGGCACGCGCAGTCCGAACACCGCGTCCTCCCGCGTCTCGACGCCGTCCAGGCGCCCGGCGATCGCGGCCCTCAGCATCTCGCGGGTGTGCTCGATGCTCATCCGGTGCCCCGTGCCGTAAGAGCCGCCGGTCCACCCCGTGTTGAGCAGCCAGACCTTGACGCTGTGGCTCTTCACCTTCTCCCCGAGCAGCTTCGCGTAGACGGACGGGTGGAGCGCCATGAAGGGGGCGCCGAAACAGGCGCTGAACGTCGCCTGGGGCGTCACGACCCCGCGCTCGGTCCCCGCCACCTTGGCGGTGTAGCCCGAGAGGAAGTAGTACATCGCCTGGTCGGTCGTCATCAGCGCGATCGGGGGAAGGACGCCGAAAGCGTCGGCCGCCAGCATCACGAGGTGCTTCGGGTGCCCGACGGCGCCGCTCGGCGAGACCCTCGGGATGGAAGAGAGCGGATAGGAGGCCCGGGTGTTCTCGGTGAGCGTGGCGTCGTCGAGGTCGATCCGCCGCGACTCGACGTCCATCGCCACGTTCTCCAGGATCGTCCCGAACATGCCGGTCGTCCGGTGGATCTCCGGCTCCATCCGGGGGGAAAGATTGATCACCTTGGCGTAGCAGCCGCCCTCGAAGTTGAAGACGCCGCGCCCGCTCCAGCCGTGCTCGTCGTCGCCGACGAGCGTCCGCTCCGGGTCCGCCGAGAGGGTGGTCTTCCCGGTGCCCGACAGGCCGAAGAGCACGGCCACGTCGTTCTCGTCCCGCCCGTAGCTCGCGGCGCAATGCATCGGCAGGACGCCGCGCGGGGGGAGCAGGGTATTCATCACGGTGAAGATCGACTTCTTGATCTCGCCCGCGTACAGGCTGCCGCCGATCATCACTTCCTTGCGCCCGAAGTGGATCAGGATGAACACCTCGCTGCGCGTCCCGTCCATCTCGGGGCGCGAGTGGAAGCCGGGGGCGCTGATGATCGTGAATTCCGGCACGTGGCGCGAGAGCGCCTCCCGGTCCGTCACCGGGAGGAACATGTTCCGGGCGAAGAGGCTGTGCCACGCCATCTCGGTGATGACGCGGATCGGGAGCCGGTGCTCCTCGTCCGCGCCGACGTGGCATTCCTGGACGAAGAGCTCCTTCCCCTCGAGGTAGGCGAGAAGCCGGCTCCGGATCGATTCGTACCTGTCGGCGTCGAAGGGACGGTTGGTCGTCCCCCAGTGGATCGATCGTTCGCTCCCGGGCTCCCGGACGAAGAAGCGGTCGTTGGGCGACCGGCCCGTGTACTCGCCGGTCCTCACGACGAGCGGGCCCGTCACCGCCAGGTGCCCTTCGCGCCGTCTCAGGGACTGCTCGATGAGGGCGGCCAGCGGAAGGTTCCACCAGACCGCCTCCGCCTTCCGGATTCCGTGGAACGACAGGTCGTCGGCCCGGTTTCCACTCGAGCGGTTGCCCATGCTTGACCTCCGGAACGGGAATCGGATCAGTCTCTCCGGATCATTTTAGCAGACGCGGTCTTGTTTTCTTCGGCCCGTTGCTCCTATACTGTACATATATACAGTCCCTGGGGGTCCCATGGCGCTGACGCCGCGGCAGGAAGAGATCCTTCGGTGGGTCCGGGAGTTCCTGGAACGGACCGGCTTTCCGCCCACCCGGGCTGAGATCGCCCGGGGGCTGGGTTTCCGGTCGGCGAACGCCGCCGAGGAGCACCTGAAAGCGCTGGCGCGCAAAGGTGCGGTCGCGCTTCTGCCCGGCGCCTCCCGGGGGATTCGCCTGGCGGACCGGGAAGCGCGGCGCCCCGGGGACCTTCCCGTGGTGGGCCGTGTGGCGGCGGGGAGCCCCGTCCTGGCCGAGGAGAACATCGAGGACCGTTGCCGCATCGACCCGGGGCTGTTCCGCCCCCGGGCGGATTATCTCCTCCGGGTCATGGGGGAAAGCATGCGGGATGCGGGGATCCTCGACGGCGACCTCCTGGCCGTGCACCGCACGCCGGAGGCACGCAGCGGGCAGATCGTCGTGGCGCGGCTGGGGAACGAGGTGACCGTCAAGCGGTTCCGGAGGCGCGGCCGGGAGATCCTCCTGATGCCCGAAAACCCCGCATTCTTCCCGATCGTCGTCCGACCCGACCGCGGGGAGCTTGCGATCGAGGGAATCGGCGTGGGAGTGCTCAGGCGCGGAGGGACGTCGTGAAGGAGACCTTGCAGGCCCTCCTGGCCCGTCCGGACCTCTGGCGGGGCGGCGGGGCGGAAAAGCCCCGGGGCCCGGCGGTCCTTTCCACGGGCCTTGCGGTCCTGGATGCGCTCCTTCCCGGGGGGGGCTGGCCGCTCGGGGCATTGACTGAGATCCTCCTTCCCCGGGAGGGGATCGGCGAGCTGCGCCTCGTCGTTCCGGCGCTGGCGGCCCAGAGCCGGCAGGGGCGGTGGATCGCCTGGATCGACCCGCCCCATGTTCCGTACGCCCCCGCCCTGGCCGCCATGGGGATCCGGCTTTCGCGGGTCCTGCTCGTTTCGGCCGGGACGGGCCGGGACCGGCTCTGGGCGGCCGGGCAGTGCCTGCGGTCGGGCGCCTGCGGGGCGGTTCTCGCGTGGCCCGGCGAATGCGACGACCGGAGCTTCCGCCGCCTCCAGCTCGCGGCGGGGAAGGGCGGCGGCATGGGAATCCTCTTCAGGCCCGAGCGGGCCGGCGTCCGCCCGTCGCATGCGGCGCTTCGCCTGCGGCTTGCGCGCTCCCCCCGCGGCGCGGCCGTGGAAATCGTGAAAGGCCGGGGCGGGGCGGGGCGCAGCGCGGAGGTTCCTTTCCCCGAGCCGCCCGCGGAGCCGATGCGCGGGTGCCCCCCGGGCCAGCGACCTCTCGTCCTCTCTTTATGACCTGCCCATGCTCTGGCTCTGTCTTCATATGGCGTCGCTGTCCGCGGATGTCTTCGCGCGGGGAGGAGCGGTCCGGGAGCCGTTCGCGGTGGTCGACGGGGCCGGGACGGGGCAGGTCGTCGTCGCTCCGAGCGCCGCCGCGATGCGCGCGGGCATCTCCCGGGGAATGGCCCTGGGCGCCGCTCATGCGCTGGCGCCGGGCCTGTCCGCCTTTCCCCGTGACGAAGCGGCCGAGGCCGCGGCGCTCGCGCGCCTGGCCGCCTGGGCCGGCCGGTTCACGCCGTTTGCGAGTCTCGCCCCCCCTCGCGAGGTGCTGCTCGAGGTGGCGGGAAGCCTGAAACTGTTCGGGGGCCCGGACGCTGTTTCCGCGAAGGTCTCCGAGGGAGTCGCCGGCCTCGGTTACGCGGTGAATGCGGCGCTGGCCCCCACGCCCCTCGGGGCGGCGTTTCTGGCCCGGGCCCGTCCCGGGACGCGGGTGACCGGGATGGAGGAGCTGGAAGCGGAGATCGCGTCCGTCCCCCTTGCGGCCCTCGATCTTGCGCCGGAGGCGCTCGCGACGCTCCGGGCGTTGGGGCTCTCCAGAGTGGGCGACTGCCTGAAGCTGCCCCGCCCGGGCTTTGCCCGCCGCTTCGGCGGGGAGCTTTTGCGGTCCTTCGACCGGGCCCTGGGGAAGATTCCCGACCCGAGGGAGCCGTTCGTCCCCCCGTCCCGGTTCGAGGGCAGCCTGGCGCTCCCGGCGGAAGTCATCGCCGCGGAGCCGCTGCTTTTCGCCGCCCGGCGCCTCCTCCTGGAGCTGGAAGGGCATCTTGCGGCCCGGGGAGAGGGGGCGGGGGAGGTCCGGCTCGCCCTCCTTCACCGGGAAGGGCGCGCGACGCGCATCGATGTGGGGCTCGTCTCCCCGGCCCGGGATCCCGCGCATCTGCTGGGGCTTCTGCGGGAGCGGCTGGCGGCGACGCGGATCCCCGAGCCCGTCTCGGCCGTGGCGCTCTCCGTGGAAAACGTCCTGCCGCTTTCGCCCGGCAACCGGGAGCTCTGGCAGGAGAAGGCGCGGGATGTCGAGGGGGCGTGGCCGGAGCTCGTGGAGCGGCTGCGGGCCCGGCTGGGAGCTGCGGCGGTGCAGGGGCTTGCGGTCGCGGCAGAGCACCGGCCGGAGCTGTCTTTCCTCCGGACCGCGCTTTCACGCGGCGACGAGCCGTGGGTCCCGCCTCGCTTCGGGCTGCGCCCTTTCTGGCTCCTGCCCCGGCCGGCGCCGCTTGCGCGGGAGGGCGTGACGCTTCTTTCGGGCCCGGAGCGCATCGAGTCCGGCTGGTGGGACGGCAACGAC
>JBLNEU010000159.1:0-3828 GCA_050263015.1 Deltaproteobacteria bacterium
GTCAAGGTCGCCGACGCCCTCCAGTGGTACAAGTACATCTGCAAGAACGTGGCGCGGAAATTCGGCAAGACGGTCACCTTCATGCCCAAGCCGCTGTACGCGGACAACGGGAGCGGGATGCACACGCACCAGTCGCTGTGGAAGGGGGGCAAGCCGCTGTTCGCGGGAGAGGAGTACGGCGGCCTCTCGAAGATGGCGCTCCACTACATCGGCGGGATCCTCAAGCACGCGCCCGCGATCTGCGCCTTCTCCAACCCGACCATGAATTCGTACAAGCGCCTCGTCCCGGGCTTCGAGGCGCCGGTCAACCTCGCCTACTCGAGCCGCAACCGGTCGGCGTCGGTCCGGATCCCGATGTACTCGGCGTCCCCGAAGGCCAAGCGCCTCGAATTCCGGACGCCCGACCCGTCGTGCAACGGCTACATCGCCTTCGCCGCCCAGCTCATGGCGGGGCTCGACGGCATCCAGAACAAGATCAATCCGGGCGAGCCGCTCGACAAGGACATCTACGCCCTGTCCCCGGAGGAGCTCTCCGAGGTCCCGACCACGCCGGGATCGCTCGAGGAGTCGCTCAAGGCGCTTTCGGCCGACCACGACTTCCTGCTCAAGGGGGACGTCTTCACGTCGGACGTCATCGAGAAGTGGATCGAGTACAAGATGGACGCCGAGGTGAACCCCGTCAAGATGCGGCCCACCCCGCACGAGTTCTTCCTGTATTTCGACTGCTGACCCGGTTCGCCTGTCGATCTCCCTCCACCGATCGGCAGACGGGGGCCCCTTCGGGGGCCCCTCTTCCTTTTCCTTACCGCGCGCCCGCCTTGCGGGGCCGCCCGTAAAGGCCCACGAGCGTCGCCTTGCCGAGGATGTGACCCTTCATCGCCTGCTCGAGGCGCGCCTTCGTCGCCCCCGCGCCCGGGTCGACCGCCTCGTCGAGGGCGTACAGCTTGAAGAAGTACCGGTGCCTGCCCGAAGGGGGGCAGGGGCCGCCGTACCGGCGCTTTCCGAAATCGTTCGTCCCCTGGACGGCTCCTTTGGGGAGGACTCCCTCGCGGATTCCGCGGGCCTTCGGGTCGATCCCCCAGACCACCCAGTGGACCCACGTGCCCCGGGGAGCGTCCGGGTCGTCGACGATCAGGGCGAGCGACCTGGCGTTCGGAGGAACGTTCTCGATCGACAGGGGCGGGTTCTCGTCTCCCCCGTCGCAGGTGTAGCGCGGCGGGATCTCTCCCCGGTCGGCGAACAGGGGGCTTGAAATCCGGAACGCGCCCGCCGCGGCGACCGGGGCGCCGGGCGCGGCGAGTGCGAGCAGGGCGACGAGGAGCGGGATCGCCGACGGTCCGATCGTCCGGAACCTCATGGCAGGGCCCCCTTCGCGTGCGCGGATGGTCAATTCTATCTCGGCGATGGGGCGGAATTGCCTCTTTTTTTCGCGCCCGGTTGCCACTATGCTGAAGCCCATGCGCCGCGCCATGGTCATCGCCATCACCATGCTGCTTGCAGTCCCGGCGGCCGCCGACAACAACGCCGCCGTTCCGCAGGTCTCGTTCGCGGAGGCCGTCCGCGCGTCGCTCGAACGGGGCCGGGAAGCCCGCATCGCCGGGCACGACGTCCGGATCGCCGAGGAGCGCCGCGCCCGGGCGGGCGCCCGGTACCTCCCCCGGGTCGATGCGGGCGCCGACTACACGGCGCTGTCGGAGCCGCCGTCGATCTTCATCCAGGGGCGGGAGGTCCAGACGATGGACCAGAATGTCGCCCGGGCCCGGGTGACGGCGGAGCAGACGATCTACGATTTCGGGAAGACGTCGTCCCGCGTCTCCCAGGCCGCCGCGCGCCGCGACGCGGCGGAAGGGCAGGCCGACGCGACGCGGGCCCGCGCGGCCATGGACGCGATCGCCGCGTTTCTCTCCGCCAGGCGCGCCGAGGAGCTCGCGGGCGTGGCGGCGGAGTCGCTGGAGACGGCCCGGGAGCACCGGAAGGTGGCGGGGGACCAGTACGAGCTCGGCGTCGTCGCGCGGAACGACGTCCTCGCGGCCGACGTCCAGGTCGCCAACGCGGAGGCAGCCCTGATCGCGGCCCGGAACCGGGTGGAGATCGAGCGTTCCCGGCTGGCGCTCCGGATGGGATACCCGGGCGACCGGGCGGTGGCGCCCGCGCCGGGCGACTTCCCCGTCCCCCCGGAGGCGTCCCCGTCCCTGGACGAGAGCGTCCGGGCGGCCGCGGAGGCGCGCCCCGAGATCCGGGCGCAGGCCGCCCTCGTCCGGGAGGCCGAGGCGTCGGCCGCGTCCGCGCGGTCCGAGTTCGGTCCGACCCTGTTCGGCCAGGGCGGCTACTCGTACGAGACCAACGACTACAATCCGCACAAGAGCGTCTTCTCGCTCCTTGCGGGCGGGAAGGTGAACCTCTTCGCCGGCGGCGGCGACGCGGCCGCGCGCCGGGAGGCGCTGATCTCCGTGGACCGGCGCAAGGAGGGGCTCGCGCTGCTCGGCGACGAGATCGCGCTCGCGGTCAAGACCGCCCACCTGGCGATCGTCGAGGCGGACAAGCGGAAGGCGGTCGCCGGGACGGCGGTCGCACGGGCCGAGGAGAACCTGCGCATCCAGAACGACCGGTACCGGGAAGGGCTCGCGATCTCCACGGAGGTCCTGGATGCGGAGACGCTCCACACGCGGGCCAAGGTGGACCTCCGGAACGCGACGTACGACCTCTTCGAAGCGCGCTACCGGCTCCTGTACGCCCGGGGCGAGCTGCTCGAATCGTTACGGCCGCTGATCGGCGGCGCCCCGCCCCCGGCCGCCGCTCCGGCGGGCCGGTAGGGCCCGGGATGCCGCGACGCCGTTTCCTCGCCGCGCTCGCGCCCGCGCTCCTGCTCCTCGCCGGCTGCTCGGACGGCCGCAACGCGTCGCTTTCGGTTCGGCTCACCTATCCGCAGGAGGGGACCGGGTCGGCCGCCGCGCAGGCACCCGCGCGGGCGGAGGGCGCGGCGGCACGCCCTCAGTCCGGCGGGACGGCGGCCCCGGCGTACGTCAAGGTCCCCGCCAACCGGATCCTGATCCGGGTGCTCGCCCCGCACCTGCCGGCCCCGATGGAAGCGTGGTTCGACCGCTCCGCGGGCCACGGCGAGATCGCGGGCATCCCGCCCGGCGACCGCATCGTCGTCGAGGTGGACGAGTACGACAGCGCGGAGGCGACGCTCCTCGGCCGCGGCTGGGCGCACGGGGTGACGCTCGCCCCCGGCGAGCACAAGACCGTCCCGGTCCCGATGTACGGCAAGGGGACGATCGTACGCGTCTGCGGCGCGGACAACAGCACTGGCGCCGGCCGCGCGGGCGACACCGGGGACGGCGGCCTGGCGGACAACGCGACGCTCGGACTCCCGCTCGCCGTCACGGTCGGCCCCGGCGACGAGATCTTCGTCTCCTCCTCCCAGTTCAACCGTGTCCGCAAGATCGACCGGTACGGGTACATCGCCCATTACGCGGGGAACGGTTTCACTGGCAACCTGGTGGACGGACAGCCGGCCGCAACGGCCCCGATCGGCGCCGTCCATAACATGGACGTCGGCCCGACGGGCGACCTCTATCTCATCACGGGAGACCAGCAGATCATCCGAGTCGGCGCCGCGACGGGACAGATCTCCATCAAGTACGATGCGCAGAAGGGAAACTTCAACCCGGCTCTGAAGCCCGACCTCGCCGTTGTGGACGACGACACGATCTTCTACACGAACTCGATGCAGGACAACGTCTTCCTCATCCAGGGCGGCGTGCGAAGCGAATACATCATCGACAACACGTCCCTGTCCGCGGCGACCGAGCCCGACCCGGCGTT
>JBLNEU010000160.1:0-9949 GCA_050263015.1 Deltaproteobacteria bacterium
GGCATGGTCTTCATGGGCACCCTCGTCACGTCCGGGCGGGGCCGCGCGGTGGCGACGGCGACCGGAATGAAGACCGCCCTCGGGGCCGTCGCCGGGATGCTCGAGGCCGTCGGCCGGGAGCCGACCCCGCTCCAGCGCCGGCTCGCCGGGCTGGGGCGGACGCTGGCCCTTGCGGCGCTCGCCCTGGTGGGCGTCATCTTCCTGCTCGGGCTGGCCCGCGGGGAGGGAGTGCGGCTCATGTTCTTCACGGCCGTCGGCATGGCCGTGGCCGCGGTTCCGGAAGGCCTCGCGGCGGTCGTGACGGTGGCGCTGGCTCTCGGCGCGCAGAGGATGCTCAGGCGGCGCGCCCTGATCCGGAGGCTTCCCTCCGTCGAGGCGCTCGGGTCGGTGACGGTCATCTGCGCGGACAAGACGGGAACGCTCACGGAGAACCGGATGCGCGTCGTCGTCCTGGAGGCGCGCGGCGCCCGGCTCGATCTTCCGACCGGCGGCGACGCCTCCGCCGGGTCGCCGGGCGTCGCGTCGGACGCCGGGCCGGCGTTCGCCCTGCTCCTGGCCGCCGGCGCGCTCTGCAACGACGCGGTGTCCCCGGGGCCGGACGCGGGCCCCCGCGACTTCGCCGGCGATCCGACCGAAACGGCCCTGGCGGCCGCCGCCGCGCGCTTCGGGCTCGACAAGGGGGTCCTCGACGCCGCGTTTCCGCGCGTGGCGGAGGTCCCTTTCGATTCCGACCGGCGGCGGATGAGCACGGTCCACGAACTGCCGCCCCCGGGACGCCGTCTTCCGAAGGGCCTTTACGGCCTGCCGGGACCGGCGCACGGACCTCCGGGGGCGCGCCATGTCGTGTTCGCGAAAGGCGCCGTCGACGGCCTGCTCGAGGCGTGCTCCGCTGTCATGGCCGACGGCGTGGCGGCGCCCCTCGACGCGGACGGGAGACGGGGGATCGCGGAGGCGAACGAGCGGATGGCGCGGGAGGGAATCCGCGTCATCGGACTCGCTTTCCGGACCATCGACATGCCGCGGCCGGAACAGGGCGACGAGGGCCTCGAGAGCGGCCTGACCTTCCTCGGGCTGGCCGGGATGATCGATCCTCCGCGCCCGGAAGCCGCGCCCGCGGTCCGCGCCTGCCGGGACGCGGGGATCCGGCCCGTGATGATCACCGGCGACCATCCCCTGACGGCCTTGAGCGTCGCCCGGGCCCTGGGGATCCCGGGCGGAGCGGTCCTGTCGGGGAACGAGATCGGGGTCCTCGACGACGCGGCGCTCGCGGAAGCGGCCGAGCGGGTCTCGGTGTTTGCCCGCGTCGCTCCCGACCACAAGCTGAGGATCGTGACGGCCCTTCAGAAGCGCGGCCACATCGTGGCCATGACCGGCGACGGGGTGAACGACGCGCCCGCCCTGAAGAAAGCCGACATCGGCGTGGCGATGGGGATGGCCGGGACGGACGTGGCCAGGGAGGCGGCCGACATGATCCTCCGGGACGACAACTTCGCCACGATCGTCGCGGCGGTCGCCGAAGGGCGGGTCGTCTACGACAACATCCGGAAATTCCTCCGCTACATCCTGATGAGCAACGCGGGCGAGATTCTCGTCATGCTCGCGGCGCCTTTCCTCGGGATGCCCCTTCCCCTGCTGCCGCTGCAGATTCTCTGGATCAACCTGGTGACCGACGGACTTCCGGCGCTGGCGCTCGGCGTGGAGCCGGCGGAGCGCGACGTGATGAGCCGGCCGCCCCGGGCCCCCTCGGGGCGCATCCTGTCGCGCGAGATGGCGTCGGACATCCTGGCGGGGGGGGCCTTGATGGGACTGGTGTCGCTCGCCGTCGGCTGGTTCTATTGGCGGGCCGGCGCCGAGAGCTGGCGGACGATGGTGTTCACCACGGTCACCCTCTCGCAGATGGGCAACGTCATGGCGGTCCGCTCCGAGCGGGACTCCCTGTTCCGCATCGGACCGTTCGCGAACCGGGCGCTCCTGGCCGCGGTCGCGCTGACCGTTGCACTCCAGATGGGGCTGCTCTACCTGCCGGGACCGGGGAGCATCTTCATGACGGTGCCGCTGTCACGCCGGGACCTGGCGTTGAGCCTCGTCCTCAGCGGCGTCGTCTTCTGGGGAATGGAGCTTCGGAAGTGGATCGTGCGGCGCGGCGGCGCCGGCGGGAGCGGTCCCGGTCAGCGTTCCACGGCGTAGCCGAATCCCGAGGGGCGGACCTTCACGCCGAGCGATTCCAGCTGCGCCTTGGCCAGTTCGCGGATCCCCGGGACCCTGTCGTCGAGGAACGCCGCCAGCCGGCCCGTGAACTGGTGATCCGGGGGCGCGTCCGCTTTCCTCGCGGCCCCCAGGGTCCGGGAGAGCCACTCCCGGAAGGCGAGGAACCTGATCCTGTCGTCCGCGTCGGCGAGCCCCGCCCGTTCCCACGCTTCCCCCGGTTCGGCGGCCAGCAGTCCGCGGAATGCCTCCAGGCGCAGCTCCGGGTCGGGTGACTCGTTCCACATCGCCCGGAACAGCGGTGCGGACGACACGGGGGAAATCATCACGAGCGCCCTGACGGCGTATGTTCTCACGAGGGGCGAGTCGTCGCGTTCGGCCACCGCCCGCAGCATCGCCCCGGCAACGGGCGACCGGATGGCCGCGAGCGCCTCCGCGGCCAGCGCGCGAACCTCGGGAGACGGATCCCGGACGACGGCGACCAGGAGATGGGGCTCGGCCGCGGCGCCGCGGATCCGCCCGATGGCCCGGGCGCACTCCGCGCGCACGTAAGGGTCCGCGTCCGTCTTGAGGGAATCCGCCAGGCGCCCGAGGGTCGCCGGCGGCCGCAGGACTCCGATTGCTTCGGCCGCCGCGCGCCGCACCGCGACGGAGGGGTCGTCCGCGAGGCGGCCCAGGAGGAGCGGGCCGGCCCCCGGGTCGCCGATGATCGCGAGGGCCCCCACGCTGCGCTCGCGCACGCGATCGCTCGGATCGGTCGCCGCCCACTCCCGGAGCACCGGGACGGCCTTCACGTCCCGGTCCCATGTCGCCTGTTCGATCCGCGACAGCCGGTCTCCCGCGTCTTCCGGCGCGGCGTTTCGCGACGGCTGCGCAAGGCCCGGCGCCTGGAGCGCCGGGACGGCGGGGGCGGCTTCTTCCGCCCGAAGGGCGGCGGGCGCGGCTGCGCCGAAGGAGAGAAGCACGGCGACGATGCGCGCCGCGATCGAAGCCGGGTGCGCCCTCAACCGCCCGCTCACATTTCGGGCAGGAACTTGAAGGGGAAAACTACCCGGACCGGCCCGCCCCGGGAAGCCGGGAATCTCCAGTGCTTCATCCTCTTGATGACCGCGTCCTCGAGGGCGGGCCAGTTCACGCTGCTCCGGCGGATCTCCGTCGCGTCCACGGAGCCGTCCGGAAGGATGACGAAGGCCACGGTGATCTCGCCGCTCAAGTTGGGATTCGCCAGCAGCTCCCGGTTGTAGACGTACCGGATCCCGCTCTGGTACTGGCGGACCGTCGATGCGATCGCCCCGGGGCTGCGCTGCTGGTCGTCGATGGACCCGCTGATCCGGCCCTCCAGGCCGGCGTCGGTGCGGAAGACCCTCGACGCCAGCGCGGCGGACGGCTTCGCGGCGGCATCGAGATGGCGGCCGATTCCCGGGTTCGCGGCCCGCGGCGGCGCCGGCGCCTCGCCCGCCCGGCCGGTGGGCCGGTAATCGGCGGCGCCGACCGGCCCGCGCGACGCATACCGGACGTCGTCGGGGATCTTGAGACCCGCGTCGGCGTCGCGCACGGGCTCACCCGGGTTTCCGCCGAGGACCCTGAGGAGTCCCCGGCGGGCCACCTTCTCGCGGATCGCCTCGCGGCTCGGGCGCTGCGGGGCATCCGGAGGCGCCTGCCGCGCCGCGCGCGCGGGCGCCTCCGGATGCGGCGCCGGGGCGCCGAGGTCGGGAATCTTCGGCAGGTCCTCCGCGGGGACGTCCGCGATGTCCACCGTCAGCACCTCGTCGACCGCCGCCCGCTCGGGCTGCCAGTAGGGACTCGTGAGGAAGCCCGCCGCGTGCATGGCGGCCGACGCGATCAGGGCGATCCGGAAGAATCTCCGCGAGTCGGAGATCGCCGCGGGCGGGATTCCCTGCAGCGGAACGTCCGCGTTCATCCGGGCGGCCTCATGATCCGGGGGCTTCCCCCGAGAGTTTGTCGTCCTGCAGGATCCGCGTTGGCGGGTCCGGCTCCGGGCGCAACGGCAGGAGCCGGAATCTTCCCCGCGGGAGGACGAAGAGGACGGCGGGGTGCTCCGCGGCGCCGACGATCCTTACGGCGTCCAGCCGGGCCTCGCCCGCCTCCGGTCCGCCGCGGCCCGGCGTCGCCCCGTCCCGTTTCCTCGTAGCATCCGGCGCCGCTTGCGGGGAGCCGACCGGCTGCGGCTCCGCCCCGAAAACCGGCGACGCCGCGAGGACGAGGATCACTCCGGCGGCGACGCGGATCGCCCGATGCGATCGGACCATTTTCGGACCTCCTCCGTTCTCAAACCAGTTAATTTAACATAATTATCGTAACATTCCAGCGCGCCGGCGCGGTTCCCCTCGTAGGTCTCCCGGAAGATTCCGAGATTGAGCCAGGCGGCCGCAAGCCCGGGATTCTCCCGCACGGCTCGCTCGAGGTTTTTCCGGGCCGCTTCCCACCGTCCCTGCTCGGCCTGCAGGATGCCAAGATTTGTCAGGATTTCAGCGAACGCCGGCTCCCCTTCCGCCGCGGGGGCAAGCCGTTTCTCCGCTGCCGCCGCGTTCCCGCCCCGATACGCGGCATAGGCCGCCAGGTTGGCCGAGAGCGCCTCCATCACGGGCATGCCGGCGGGAACGGCCCCGAGGTCCGGGATCTTCTCGCCCTCGTTTGCCCACGCGAACCGGGACGCGACCACCGGAAAGAGGGACGCGATGCCGGGCGGCACCGCCTCCGCCTGCTTCCGGGCCGTTGCCCGATCCCCACTGCGGAACGCGAGGACGGCCTGGTTCCAGCCGACGGCGGGAGTCGCGTTCCCGCTTTCGCGCAGGGAGAGGAGCAGACCCGATGCTTCCTCTTTCCTCCCGGTCTCCATGAGGGCCGCCGCCGCGTTGACCGAGAGCTCCGGCAGCATCCCGGGCGTCGGGGCGGACACTGCCGGGACGACCTGCTCCAGCAGCGACTCCATCTGCCGCCTGTCTCCCCGGAGAAGCGCTATGCCGAGGAGATTCGCGAGGGGCGGCCCGAATCCCGGGGACCTCTCGACGGCCCGCCGGTATTGCGCGGCGGCTTCCTCGAGGTGACCGGCGAGTTGATGGAGAACGCCCTGGTTGAAGACGGCGTCCGTCCCCCACTTGCTGTCCTCGAGTTCCTTCCAGAGCGGGATGAGGTCCCGCGCCGCGCCGCGCGCGACGGCGGCTTGCGTGCGGCCGCACGCGTCGACGTATTCGGCCAGCCGTTCGGGAAACTCAGGGGGTGCGACCGCCGGAGGCGCCGCGACCGCGGGCCCTGTTTCCCGTCCGCCCCGACCCGCGACAGGCTCCCGCCCGCCCGGCGGTTCGTCGGTGCGCGGCGCGGTCTCCTGCGGACCCGGCGGCGCGGTCCGGGCCACGGCTGCCGGGGGCGGCGCACCGGCCTCTTTCCTGACTTCCTGGGGAGGAGAGGGCATGAGGACCGCCAGCGGGGCGCCGCAGGCGGCCAGCCCCAGGGCCGCCGCGAAGGCGATCGGGATCGCATGCGGGGCGCGGCTCACCGGCTCTCCCTGACGATGATCCCGAGAAAATCCGGGACGGGAACGACCGGGAATGCGTATTCCCAACGGCGCGCGAACAGGGCGGGCCGCAGCGCCCTGAGGCGCTCGACGCTCCTGTCGACCCAGGGCGAGGAGACGCCGGCCGCCACGGCGCTCCGGAGGTTCCGCCGATAGGCGTCGACGGCCTTCTCCTCGATCGGCGCCGCCTTCTCCTCGAGGAGGAACACGTACTCTTCGCGCTCCGTGTCGGAGAGCTCCCGGGGAGGCGGCGAGGCGAGGATCGCGCCGCGGAAATCCTCGAACCCCTCGCCGAGCCGGTGCAGCGCCGCCGGGGCCGACTCCGCGTCCCCGATCCGCACCGCTTCGACGTAAAGACCCGCGGCTGCCTCCAGGGCGGCCCGCTTCTCCGCGAAGGTCCGCTCCAGGGGAGGGACGATGGACAGCGCCTTGTACCGCGCGAACCGGAATTCGGCCCTCGCCAGGTACGCCTTCCCCGCGATTCCCGGGGCCGCGTCGGGCGCGGCCGCGTGAGCCTCCGTCGCCTTCGCGTAAAGGGCGTCCGCCTCCGGCTCGTTCCCTTCCGCGCGCGCGCTTTCCGCCGCCCGGAAGAAGCACGTCAGGCGCAGGGCGGGAGGGGAATCCGCCAGCGCGGCGGCGGCGAGCAGGTTCTTCCGGAATCTCGGCCCGTCGAGGCCGGCGAGAAGGCCGGCCGCGCGCACGAGGAGCGCCGCTTTTTCCGCGCCCGCCGGTTCGGATTCCGCGAGGATCTCGCAACGCGCCGCCGCCGCCGCCCTCTCCCCGGTCCTCTCGTAGAGGGTCGCCAGCCACCGGGTCGCGTCGCGCGCCATGGCCGCATCGGTCCCGGCGGACTCCACCGCGAGGAAGGCGGCGATCGCGTCCCGGATGTTTCCCGCCTCGACGCCGGACGTGCCGGCGCGAAACAGGGCGGAGGGCGCGATGTCGAGGGAAGGGAGCTCGCGGGCCAGTCCCGAAAAGATTCCCGCCGCCTCGGCCGCCTTTTCGGGGGGCAGGCGCTCGGCCCGGCGGAACATCGAGAACCCGACCCATTTCTCGGCGTCCTTCCGCTCCTCCGGCGGCGGCGATGCCGCGAGGATCGCGCGGAACGCCTTTTCCGCGCTCCCGTAATCCGCCGCCTCGAAGCGCGCGGTGCCGGACAGGCGCAGCGCCTCCCGTCGGGCGGCGTCCGCGGCGAGAAGGGAGGAGGCCCTGTCCGCGTCCCGGGCCGCGTCGGAAAACCGCCGCGCCTTGAAGGCCGCGCGGGCCCTGTCGAGAAGGATGTACGAGAGGCGCTCGCCGCCCGGGAAGGCGCGCTCGTATTCGTCGCACAGCCGGATGACGTCGTCCAGGGCGCTCTCCCGGCGTTCGGCCGGTTCTCCTTCGGCCAGGGCGGCCGCATCCTTGGCGCACTGGACGGCCATGTACCACGACGATTCCCCGCGTCCCGCGGCCGGCCGGCGCGCCGCCGCCTCGAATGCGGCCCCGGCCTCGATTTTCCGTCCGGCCTCGAACAGGAGCCAGGCGCGCTGGAACGAGATCTCGTCCGCCCCGCGCGCCGCCGGATAGCGGGCGAGGTGGGCGTCGTAGAGGGCGAGCACCGCCTCGCGGGCGAGAGGGGCGCCGCCGTCTCCGGCCGCGGCCTCGCGGGTCCGTGCGTGGAAGTGGAACGCGGCGGTGCGCAGGCCCTCCTCGGCGACCACGTCGGCCCGCGCAACGTCCCCCGGCGTCCTCCCGGGAGCCGCCTGCCACCGGCTGCCCGGACCGAAAAGCGCGTGGAAGTTTCCACGACGGGCGAAGGCGTCGTCCGCGCGGCCGCTCTTGCGCAAGGCCTCGGCGGCGGCGACCTCCGCGTCGATTCGTCCTTCGGCGAGCGGATACGCCGCGCCGATCCGGTCCGCGACCCGGGCTGCCTCGTCGTAGCGGTTCTGGGAGTCGAGGATCCCCTGGATTCCGAGAAGCAGGGCCGGGCCGCGCGCCGCCGCCCCCCGGGCGGCGAGAATCTCCTCGGCCCTGTCCTCCGCGCCCGCGTCCACCAGGGCCCGGGCCGCCATCTTGAGGGCATCGCCGGCGATTCCGGCGGACTCGGCCGCGGGCGCCGCGAGCAGGGCCGAGAGGAAGGGGTCCACGGATTCGCGGGGCCTTTCCGTCAGGAACAGGGTCCACCCCAGCTTGAACCAGGCCGTCGCCCGGATCTCCGGAGGGGCGCCCGGTCCGATCCTCCGGTATTCCTCCTCGGCGACCCGGAACTCGCCCCGGTCGAACGCGTGCTCCGCGAGTCGCAGGTGGATCTCGTCGGCGTGCCGGCTCTTCGGGAACCGGGCCAGCATCGCGCCCAGGACGGCGGCCGAGTTGTCGGACGCTCCCATCTCCTGCCAGCAGAGCGCCAGGCCGTAATAGGCCGCCTCGGCGTAGGGGCTCTCCGGAAACTCCTCGAGAACCTTGCGGAACAGCGCGGCGGGAGCCGCGTGGTCGGGGTGCCCGCCGCGGGGCCCGGGCCGCCCGTGGAACCGCGCCTCCTCCTCGTCGAAGCCGATCTCGGCAAGGGCATAGATCGCCTCGTCGGCCGTCCCGCTCTGCCCCCCGGGAGGCGGAAGCGACCGTTCCCAGTGGGCTCGCGCCTCTGCGAGAAGCGCCGCGCGGGAGTCCGGCGGGCGATCCGGGTTTTCCGCCTTTTCCGCGATCATGATCTCCGTCGCGGCTCTCGCCGCGAGGGAGTGCAGCGCCCGCTCCTCGCGGGCGACCGCCAGGTCGAGCTCCCGCCGCGCCGCGTCCAGGACGCGCTCCGCCGCCGCCCGCGCCTTCGCGCGGAGAGCCCCGAGGGCGGCGCCGCCGGCGGCGAGTCGCGCGGAATACCTCCCGGCCGCCTCCTCCCAGCTCTCCAGTCGGGCGCGCGTCGACATCAGCGTGCGCGCGACCTCGTCCGCCCGCCGCGCGCCCCCCAGCGCTTGTCCGCGCGCCCGGTCGACGTCGTCGAGAACGGCGGAAACGCGGTCCGCGTACGATGCCTTCCAGCGGTTCCGGATCCTTCCGCGCAGGAACGCCGCCCGCCCTTCCAGGAGGCGGACCTCGTCGCCCGCCCTGTCGACTTTCTTCCGCGCATAGAGCAGCATCCGCCTGTCCTCCGGGGACAAGGCGCGCACTCCATCTTCCCGCCGCGCGTCCCCGGCGGCGGCTCCGGCCGACTCGAGCCGGTTCTTGAGCGCCGCGAGCTCCCCGTCCATGCGCGCAACGAGGGCCGCGCCCGCGGGATCCTCCTTCCCGCCCCACGCGGAAAGCGGGAGCGCGGTTGCCGCCTCGCGGGCCCTGCCCCGGATCCTGCCGGCGGCGCTCTCCGTCGCCTGGCACAGGGACCCGATCTCTCCGGCGCGACGCGCCTTCTCCTCGACGGCCCGGCGTGCCGGCGCCAGGACCCGCCGTGTCCATTCCGCCCTCCGCGCGACTTCCCGGGCGCCGTTGCCGGCCGCCCGCGCGGTGTCCGCAAGGTCGGCGGCGGCGAGGAAGGCCCCGCCCGCCGGGAAAAAGGCGCCGACGTCCGCATCCTCGGGAAACAGGGCGGTCATCGACGTCCAGGCCAGGTCGGCGCCGGCCCGCGAGCCGTCCCACGCGGCAAGCCGCTCGACGGCGTCGCGCCTGGCGGCGATTCCGGCGATCCCCTCCCGCGCCGCGGCCAGGGCGCCCCCGCTGTCGCCGTCTTCGAGAAGCGCGCGCGCCAGCGCGGCGTTTGACGCGGCGTGCGCCGACGTCCCGGACCGCGCCGCCGCCGCGGCCGCCCGGAGCGCGGCGGCGTCCGGTCTTTTCCGCATCCGTTCGATCCCGGAGGCGACCGCCGTCCGCCGCTCACCCGGCGGGGCCGTCGCCAGGGTCCGGAGCGCGCCGGGCGCGTCTCCCTCGGAGGCCTGGAGGCGGGCCAGGAACAGCGCCGTTTCCGGCGCCGCTCCGGGCGTCCGCGCCGCTTCGCGAAAGGCGCGGCCCGCCTTTTCGAATTCCTTTCGGCCCCAGCGGATCTTTCCGGCGGCCAGGAAGGCGCGCGCCCTTGTCGCGCCCGCCAAACCCGGCTCGACCGCCTCGAAGAGAGACAGGGCTTCCGCCGGGTGTCCCGCGTCCGAGAGCTTCGCGAGGAGGTCGGGCAGAATGTCCGACTTGGCGCGCGCCTCGGCCGGAAGGTCGAGAAACGCCCGCATGGCCGAGAGCGGCATCCCGAGGGCGAGA
>JBLNEU010000161.1:0-4112 GCA_050263015.1 Deltaproteobacteria bacterium
CGGGCGAGCTTGACGCGCATGTCGTCGAAGCTGCGGCTCAAGGTCCCGATCTCGTCCCGCGACGACGCCTCCACCGGGTCGTCGAGGTTCCCCCCGGCGATCCTCTCCGTCGCGTCGATCAGGGAGCGCACGGGCCGCACGATGCTCCGGGACAGCCCGATGGCGAGCATCGTCGTCGTCGCGACGGCGATCAGCGTCAGCGCGAGGAACCCCTTGCGCAGACTGGTGGACGGCGAAAAGACGGCATCCTGCGGGTCGCGGACGATGATCCCCCACGGGGCGACGGTCAGCGGCGCGAACGCCAGCATGTCCCGCTCCCTCTTCTCCTCCGGGCCGCTGTCCTTGCACCGGTGGCACGACACGACCGTCCCCTTCTTGTCCGCCATGAGGCCGCCGAGAAACGTGTACCGCTCGTTGCACGTGAGGATGCGGCGCGGGTCGTTCGACGCGATGATGACCCCGTGGCTGTCGATGAGCTCGATGTACGTGCTCGCCGCCGTCGGGATCGTGGCGATGATCTGCGTCAGCACGTAGTTGGTCGGGTCGATCTCGCCGCCCGCGACCCCGACCACCTCCCCGTCCTTGTTCTTGAGCGGCACGAGGCTGAAGATGACCTTCCGGCCGGTGGCGGGCACCGTGCAGACGTCCGAGATGACGGGTTTCAGCTCCGTGATCGTCCGGGCCACGTGGGGCATGCCCAGCATGCTGATCCCCTCGCGCTCGCTGTGCGGATAAGAGAGGACCATGTTTCCGCGGCGGTCCAGGAAGAAGATCCGTCCCGTGAAGACGGAGTACTCGATGGCCCCTTTCAGCGCCTTTTTCTCGGGCTCCCAGTCGCCGTCCCTGAGATCGACCTTGCCGGACAGGGAGATGTCGTAGAGCCGCTTGAGGTTGCTCTCGAGGACGTGGTCGACGTACTTCCCGATGATGTTGGCGAGCGTCAGGCGGTTCTCGAGCGATCTCTCGATGCTCGCGCTGACGCTCAGGTGGGCGATCACCCCGAGGGTCACCAGGATGATCGCCATGTTCAGGATCAGGAGGAAGATGATCCGCTTGCGCATTTTACGGGCCGCGCACCCCCCCGCCCGGCTTCAGTCCGCCGCCGGCGACCAGGCCGGGAGCCGGGTTCGGACCGGCCCCGCCCTGCGCGCCCGGATCCGCCCCCTCGATCCGGGCCAGCTCGAGGGGATGCTCGCGCAGCATCCTGGCCCTTGAGATATAACCCGTGAAGATGCTCGTGTCGAGGGGGAAGACCTCCGGGCTGAAGATGGAGTTGTAGATGTGCCAGATCGCGTTGATGAGGAAGATGAGCAGCGCCTCGTTCGAATGGAGCGCCTTCGCGGTCGGGATGACCTCGCCCGGCAGAACCTTCGTGACGAGGGTCGGCAGCCACAGCACCGCCCCCGTCCCGATCATCAGGAATCCGCCGAACAGGATCGTCCAGTACTCGAATTTCTCCATGTAGTCGTACCGGTCGCACGCCGCGGCGCGCTCCTCCAGCCCGAAGTAGTAGCGGATGTTGTGGACCGCGTCCTGGAAATCCTTCCGGGTGACGAACATCGAGGCCCCCCAGCGGCTCCGCATCACCCCCAGCATCCCGACGGCAACGTTCAGGAATATCTCCAGCGCGAAGACGAATCCCGTGTACCGGTGGATCAGCCGGACGTTGTCGACGCCGCCCAGCTTCAGGATGAACCATTGCGACCAGTCCAGGTGCCAGAACCTCTGGGACAGGCCGGTGACGAAGAGCGTGATCGTGGTCAGGATGATGACCCAGTGCTCGGCGATCCGCCATGCGCCGAATCTCCTGATCCGCCCGCTGCCGCTTTCCGCTTTCCGGTTCATGGCTTTCTCCACCCCGCTTTCACCGGTTGACCGCGTAGCGCCAGATGTGCAGGAGGACCTGCATGACGAGCCCGATCACCATGATCGGGATGAAGATCCGGTAGACCGTGTTGACCGCGAAGATGAGCGGGAACTTGGACAGGGTCGGCTTGTAATGGAAAAGCCACGCGTTCGGGAACTCGGCGCTGGCGCCCTTGTGGCACTTCCGGCACCGCTTGACGAGGTTCGCCTTCACGTTGGCCGGGTCGGTGCTCACCGTGCTCGCGATGTTGTGGGTGCCGTGGCAGTCGGTGCAGACCGCGATCGGCCGGGCCGGCTTGTAGAGCTCCTCGCGCTGCTTCTTGTAGAAGCCGAGCGTCACCCCGTGGAAGTCCGAGAGGTACGTCTTCAGGACGTCGGTGGACAGCCCGTATTTCCCGACGACGGCCGCGTTCGCGTGGCAGTTCCCGCACATCTGCGGGATCCTCTCGTGGTACTCGAGGGTCAGCGGGTTCTTGATGTCGTGGGCCGTGTGGCAGTCGATGCAGATCGGGACGTCCTTGTTCTGCTCGTTGAAGAGCGCCTTCCCGTGGACGCTCTTCGCGTACATCTCGAAGATCCCGTCGTGGCACTTGCGGCATTTCTGCGTGGTCAGCGCCCTCCCCTTGACCCCGCGGGACACGTGGGCGGTCCCGTGGGCGCCGTGGCAGTCGTTGCAGACGGGGGCCGCCAGGTTCCCCTGGGAAAGGATCGTGTAGTGGACGCTGTCGAGGGTCTTCGTGTACTTGTCGAAGTGGCACCGCCGGCAGCTCTCCGAGGAGGCGATCGTGTAGTCGCGGACGCTCTTGAAGTTCCTCTTGGGATGCTCCTCCGACGAGAAGCCGTAATGGCAGTCCGAGCACCGCAGCTTGTCGTGGGCCGAGCCCTCCAGCGACGCGATGTCCACCTTGAGCGGGATCTTCTCGCCGTTCCGGCAGACGAGGGACAGCCCGTACCGGTGGCAGCTCATGCAGTACTGCTTCTCGTTCGAGAACATCCGGCCCCCGTCGACCGGCGTCACCCCGTGGGCGTCGTGGCAGTCGGCGCACGCGTGCGCCTCTCCCTCGTTCTCGCGGGAGACGAGTCCGGCGTGGACCGGCTTCGCGCCGATCTGCTCGGCGGAGTGGCACCCCCGGCACGCCTTGGACGACCTCAGCCGGAACTGCGCCCTGCTCGCGAACGTTCTCCTCGGATGCGCGTCGCCCGCGAAGTCGGTATGGCACTGGGCGCATTCGAGGACGTTGTGGACGGAGGCGCGGAAGTGGCCGGCGTCGACGTGGACATCGACGCCGTCTCCGTCCTGGAACCGGAGGACGGTCCCCTTTTTCGCATGGCACTGAAGGCATTTCCGGGACTGGCTTGAGAGGTCGGCTTCCCTTGCATCGACCCCGGCGGGCACGGCGGCCATGAGGAGGATCAGGAAAAAGAGCGTCGTCTTCCCCGTTGTCATGGATCGTCCCTCCCGTGGGAGACCCGGGGGCTGTTGCGCGAGCGGGGCGGGCGCATGAAGCCCGCCCTCATCATACAGAAGATCGGCCCCCCGGTAAAACCGCGGTTCGAAACGGGGCGGGGGATGTCCCCCGCCCCTCTCCGGTCAATGGGAATCGCCCACATAATCCGGGTGCTCCGAGACGACCGGCATCCGGTTCAGGATCCACCGGAACAGGAGGATATGGATCGTGGCGACGGCCAGGACGATGAACACCTCCCGCACGGGCGGCACGATGTGGTGCAGGTGCCCCGGGAGGTTCCAGTTGAACGCGATGATGGAGACGTTGATGCGCGTGAGGATGATTCCGGCCACGGCGTGGAACGCGCCGATCCGGACGATGCGGGCGCTGTTCCGCTTGACCCCGACCGTCAGCACGAGGCAGGGAACGAGGATGAACAGGACGACCTCCACCAGGAACCAGAGCCCGTACGGCGTCGCGAGGAGCGCCCAGTTGTCGTCGTGGGCCACCCCGATGACCCTTAAGAAAAAGTAGACGAAGTACGCGATGCAGGCGCCCTTGCCCAGCCCGACGGTCAGGCCGTCGAGACTCTCCCGGAAGGTCTGGTCGGTCCTTTCCCTGAGGTACCGGGACACCACGGTGCTGACCGCGATCACCATGCAGAACCCGCCGACGATGCTGGAGATGAAGAAGAAGACCGGGATGAAGGCGGAGTACCAGAGCGGGTGGACCTTGCCGGGCGCCATGAGGAACAGGGCCCCCAGGGCGGACTGGTGCAGGGTCGACAGGATCACGCCG
>JBLNEU010000162.1:0-2863 GCA_050263015.1 Deltaproteobacteria bacterium
GCGTCCTCGGACACGCCGAGCGCCTCATAATAGTTCTTCCTCGGGTCCATCCGCTAACCGCCCCCGTTCATAGCCGCTCCCGCGTCAACCGCTCCCGTCCGACGGCTCCGCTGCCTCCGCGTAGGGGTCGCTCGCCTCGTCGCTCGCGTGACAGGGGACACTCCTTCCCTTCGTCCCGGGCCAGGACCAGGAATGTCCCCCCGCAACCTGCGCTCAACCGTCGCCGGAAAGCTCGGCTCGGACCCCACGCTGCGGCCGCTGCGCCTTCCGGGCGAGGTCTTGCAGGCGACCGCATCACGTTGCGGAGCGCATCGCGGATGCACCCTCGTTCACCCGGTCAGCGGAATCACTTCACGTCGACCTTGACCTGGCGCGGCTTCGCCTTTTCCTTCTTCGGCAGTTCGATGTCGAGAACGCCGTCCTTGAACCGGGCGCTCACCTTGTCCTGGTCGACCGACACCGGGAGGGCGAAGGAACGCAGGAAGGCCCCGTACGACCGCTCGATGCGGTGGTAGTTCTCCTCCTTGACCTCCTTCTCGAACTTCCTCTCGCCCCGCAGCGTGAGGATCCCGTCCTTGACCTCGACGGCGATGTCGTCCTTCCCGACCCCGGGCAGCTCGGCCTTCACGACGACGGACTGGTCGGTCTCGTAGATGTCGACCGCCGGGGTCCACATCCCGGTCCGCACCCCTTCCTCGCGCCCGCGGCTGCGGGCCAGGGTGTCCTCGAAGAGCTGGTTCATCCTGTCCTGGATCGAGGACAGGTCCTTCAACGGGTCCCACCAACGCACGATCGCCATCTCGTCACCTCCTTGCCCGCGTTTCTCACCGGGCTTCTGCTGCGGCGGCGGATACGGGCATGTCTGCTGCGTTGCACGGCGATGGCGTCCGGCCCCGCGATGGGGGCCGGACGCGTCGCTTTGTTGTCGGCCGCGTCACGCGGCGATCCTGACCTGCTTCGGCTTCGCCTCGGCCCTCTTCGGAAGATGGATCTCGAGGACGCCGCCGGAGAGCTTGGCGCTCACCTTGTCCTCCTCGACGGAGGATGGCAGCGTGAAGGAGCGCAGGAAGGTCCCGTACGACCGCTCCACGCGGTGGTAGCTCTCCTCCTTGACCTCCTTCTCGTGCTTCCGCTCGCCGCGCAGCGTGAGGACGCCGCCCTTGACCTCAACGCCGATGTGGTCCTTCTCCACGCCGGGAAGCTCGGCCTTGACGACGATGTCGTCTTCGGTTTCGTAGATGTCCACCGCCGGCATCCATCCGCCGGCCTCGAGCCCCTCTTCGCGGCCCCGGCCGTGGGTCAGGAACTCCTCGAAGATCCGGTTCATCCGGTCCTGGATGCCCATCACGTCCCTGAACGGATCCATCCAACGTACGATTGCCATGGTGCGTCCTCCTCTCCTCCGGCCCTTCCTGTCGGCCGGATCGTGCGGCGCGGGCCCTGCGGGCCCCCGCCGCTTCCGCCATGATCAGTTGACCGCCACCTGCACCTTGCGGGGCTTCGCCTGCTCCTTCTTCCCGATCCGCACCTCCAGGACCCCGTCCTTGAGGGCCGCCCGGACCTTCTCCGGGTCCACGGAGGCCGGCAGGCCGAACGAGCGCACGAACGTCCCGTAAGACCGCTCGATCCTGTGGTAATTTTCCTTTTGCTCCTTTTCGAACTTCCGCTCCCCCTTCAGGGTCAGCATGCCGTCCTTGACCTCGACGCCGATGTCGTCCCTGCCGACCCCCGGAACCTCCGCCTTGACGACGATGTCGTCGCCGGACTCGTAGACGTCGACCGCGGGAGACCACATCGCGGCCGGCGCGGCCGCCTCGTTTCCCCGGGCCGGCGGGAACGTCTCGTCGAACAGCTGGTTCATCCTCTCGTGGATCGCCGACAGCTCCCTGAGCGGATCCACCCAACGAATGATCGCCATCGCGCCCTCCTTATCGATCGGCCCCGCGGGGCCGGGATTTGCCTCGCGACCTCCCGCCTACTTCTTCGCCGGGTCCTCGTACTCGGCGTCGACGACCTCGCCCTCCTGCGCCTTGGCCTCCCCGCCGCCGGGCGGGGGCGGGGCCGACGCGGATCCGGCCTGCCTGTACATCGATTCCGCGAGCTCGTGGGAGCTCCTCATCAGCTTGTCCGCCGCGTTCTTGAGGACCGACTCGTCCTCGGACTTGAGCGACTCCTTCGCCTCGGCGACCGCGGCCTCGACCTTCGCGACGAGGTCCGCGGCGATCTTTTCCTTGTTCTCCCGGACGGTCTTCTCCGTGTTGTAGATCAGGGAGTCGAGGTGGTTGCGCGCCTCGATCGCCGCCTTGCGCTTCCGGTCCTCGGACGCGTGCGCCTCGGCCTCCTTGACCATCTTGTCGATGTCGTCCTTGCCCAGCCCCGTCGAGGCCGTGATCGTGATCTTCTGCTCCTTCGACGTGGCCGTGTCCCTGGCGTTCACGTGGAGGATGCCGTTCGCGTCGATGTCGAAGGTGACCTCGATCTTCGGGATCCCCCGCGGGGCCGCCGGGATCCCCTCCAGGTGGAAGCGCCCGAGCGTCCGGTTGTCCCGCGCCATCTCGCGCTCGCCCTGCAGGACGTGGATCTCGACGCTCGTCTGGCCGTCCGCCGCGGTCGTGAAGACCTCGCTCTTGCGCACCGGGATCGTCGTGTTCCGCTCGATGAGCCGGGTCATGACGCCGCCGAGCGTCTCGATTCCCAGGGACAGCGGGGTCACGTCGAGCAGCAGGAGGTCCTTGACCTCGCCGCCGAGGACGCCGGCCTGCACGGCCGCGCCGGCCGCCACGACCTCGTCGGGGTTGACGCCCTGGTGCGGGTCCTTCCGGAAGAACGCCTTGACCATCTGGACGACCTTCGGGATCCGCGT
>JBLNEU010000163.1:0-3196 GCA_050263015.1 Deltaproteobacteria bacterium
CCCTCGTTCATCATGTCCTGGACCGCGCCCTCGAGGCTGTAACCCGTGGCCAGGATCGCCCGAACCTCCGGGTTGACCTCCTTCATCCCGCGGAAGCAGTCGGGACCGCCGAGGACGGGCATCACCATGTCGACGATGACGAGATCGATTTCCCGCCAGGACCCGCGGTAATGCTCAAGGCCCTCCTGCCCGTTCGACGCGGTCACGACGCGGTATCCGAGGGCCCGGAGCATCGAGGAGCAGACGTCCCGCACCGGCTCCTGGTCGTCCACGACGAGGATGGTCCCGATCCCCGGCCTCGCCTCTTCCCGGGGGGGAGCGGCATACGGGATCTCCAGCTGGAGGACCTCGCCGGCGGCCGCGGGGAGGTAGATCCGGAATTCGGCCCCCTTGCCGACCTCGCTTTCCACGTCGATGTAGCCGCCGTGGCTCTTCACGATTCCGAAGACCATCGACAGCCCGAGTCCCGTCCCCTTTCCCTGCTCCTTCGTCGTGAAGAAGGGGTCGAAGACCCGCCCGAGGTTCTCGCGCGGGATGCCGACGCCCGTGTCCGCGAAGCTCACGACAACGTGGCGGCCCGGCGACGCGCCCGGGTGGACCCGGCAGAACCCCTCGTCGAGGACGGCAGTCTCGGTGGAGATCGTGAGCTCGCCGCCCTCGGGCATCGCGTCGCGGGCGTTCAGGGCAAGGTTCGCGAGAGCGGCCTCCAGCTGCGCGGGGTCTCCCATGATCGCCGCCGCGCCGTCGTGGTGTCTCCTGACGACCCGGATTCCCGGGCCGAGTGCGCTCTCGATGGACGCCACGGCGTCGTCGGTCGTCTTCCTCAGGTCGATGGGGACGTTGAGGTGCTTTCCCTTCCGCGCGAAGGCCAGGAGCTGGGATGTGAGCTGCGACGCGCGCTCCGCCGAACTCCGGATCACGGTGGCCGCCTTCCTGACGTCGTCTCCGGCCTGCGGAGCGTGCATCAGGAGGTCGGCGTAGCCGAGAATCGCCATCAGGAGATTGTTGAAGTCGTGGGCGATCCCGCCAGCCAGGACGCTGACCGCCTCGATCTTCCTCGCGAGCAGGACCTGGGACTGGAGCTGGCGGCTCTCTGCCTGGGCGCGGACGCGCTCGGTGATGTCGCGGGCGGAGGCGCACCGGTATTCCTGGCCGTCGAACTCGATGTAATTGACCGTGATCTCCACCGGGACGAGGCGACCGTCCTTGGCCCTGTGGGCGGACTCGAACGTGAACGACTTCCTCTGGCGGAGGTCCTCCCAGTGAGCGGGCCAGGTTCGGGGCGTGAAAGACGGGTTGATGTCGTGGATCGTCAGCGCGAGGAACTCATCGCGCGTATAGCCCAGGACCCGGCTCGCCTGGTCGTTCACGTAGATCAGGCGCGCGTCCGGCCCCGTCCAGTAGGCGGCATCGCCGGCGCGGTCCACCGCGAACTGCGTCAGGCGGAGGTTCGCCTCGGACCGCTTCCGCTCCGCGATGTCGAGCGCGAGGCCGTCGACATGGAGCAGCTGCCCCCGGTCGCCGTAGACGAGCTGCCGCCTGTCGGCGATCCACCGGTAGCTCCCGTCCCTCTGGCGGATCCGGTACGTCAGGCTGACGCTGCCAGCCCTGTCGCGGACCGCCTCCCGCATCTTCCCGTCCAGCGCCGCGAGATCGTCCGGATGAACGAGGTCGTGAAGGCTGACGTTTCCGTTCAGGAGCTCCTCCGCGGAATATCCCGTGACGCGTTCCGCCCCGGCGGCGACGAATGAGACGGACCGATCGGGCAGGCTCCGGTAGACGAGGCCGGGGACGTTGTTCATCAGCGCCCGGAGCCGTCCCGCAATCTCCTGCTGCTCCTGGAAGAGGCGGACGTGCCGCACGGCGACGGCGATCTGGCCGGCCGTCGCTGCGGCAGCGGCGAGCTCGTCGTGGGCGCGGAAGGGCCGGAACCCCTGTTCGAGGACGAGCGTGCCGATCGCATCTCCCCGGGGCCCGAGGGGAACGCTGACGACCGGGCCGGGGGCGTCCGCATCCGGCGACTCCGCACCCCGGTCCGCGCCGGCAGGCGCCGCGTGCCGCGGCTCGACGTGTTCGACCACTTTGTCCGGCGTTCCGAAGATCCGGATCGTGCAGCGGTACGCCGAAAGGAGTCGACACACCTCCCGCGCCGCGTCCGCAAGCAGGACGTCGATGTCGGTTTCGCGCAGCGCGGCCGTCGCGATCCGGTTCACGAGTTCCGTCCGGCGCCACTCGGCGTTTTCCACCGAAGTCGCCGGGGCCTCCTGCACGGGGCCGCGAATCCGGTCCAGCCGCCCGGCGAACGCCCCCGCAAGGGCGCCGCACCATGTCGCGACCCGCGTCAACAGGGTCATTTGCTCCCTCGGCGTGAACTCGTTTCCCTCATTCCCATCTATTAAGAATATATCGGAATCCAGCGCCCGATAATTCACCCCGGCGGTGCAGGGAACGTCTTTTGTGTATTCGCCCCGGGCGTTCCCGGAATGCCGCCCGCGGATGCAACCGCGGCAGGACACCGCGGGAGGAACCGCGGGAGGAACCGCTTGGTTTCGCGCGCCCGCCGAGTATAAGATATGGGACGGCTCCAGCGCTCATGTTCATCGTGCCGGAGTGGTGGAACTGGCAGACGCGCGGGACTCAAAATCCCGTGCCCGCAAGGGCGTGAGGGTTCGACCCCCTCCTCCGGCACCACTCCCTCTTCCGTTGCGTGGTGCCCAACGGGAGAGGGTCGAACGCGAGGCCACCGCGCGGGCGAAGGCGTGATCGCCGGAGCCCCGTCGGGCCACCCCCTCCTCCGGCAGCCCCCTGATGGACGTGATTCAGAAAGCGTGTATGATGACAGCATCGCATCTCCCCCGAACGTCGTAGCGAACACGGCGACCCGCCGGGAGGCCTACTTGATCCGACGAGGACGGGACGATCGGTGCGCTCAAAGCCGCATCCTTTCTCGTACGGGCATAGGCGGCTCCCCCAACAGCCTATCCCGCCCCCGCCTCATCCCCTCTCATTCGCCAAACCCCTTGAACCCTATTGAAAACCTGCGACTTTCGCGAACCGATACCAGCAGGCAAAAGTCGCCCGTGCAGCTGCTTTTCACCAGATTCACAAAAAGAATAGATTGTTCCGTCTAATACACGTTAGGTTGCAGAGGAGCAATTAATGGCTGATCAAGAGTTCTACGACGCTGTCGATAAAA
>JBLNEU010000164.1:0-2552 GCA_050263015.1 Deltaproteobacteria bacterium
ACATTCGCTTCGGCAGCCAACGGATCGATCTTGTCGATCACCAGCAGCGTCTGGGGGCTCGTCTCGTCAAAAAATCCCTTTTTGTCATACACCCGCGCAACGAACTTCATTTTGCGCCCGGGGGCGGAGAAGGACTCGAATCCGGGCTGCCATTGGGCCGTGCCGTCGGCGTCCACCTCGACGACGGCAAGAGGCGTGTCTTGGACGGACTGCTCCCCTTCGAATATCCTGACTTCGGCACGCTCGATGAAGCTGCGGTAGTTGGCGTACAGGAGGAAATGGACGAGGTTTTCGGCAAACGCCGTATCCGGCACGTCCTGATAACGGATGGCCATCGGCCATGCGGTCACGTTCAACCGCGGCGTAAGCGTAAGGCTGTCGTGCTTGAACTGGATCCGGGCTTTATCCAGGGCCACGTCGGTGCAGCGCTGCACGTCCGAACTGCACTTGCCCGGATCGTCGACCGGCTTTCCGTCCACCGTGATGCGCATGAGATTCAGGGCGAAGGGATCGGCGGTGCTCACCTCGCGCGTCAACGGGGTGACCTCCACGCCCTCGTAGTCGTCGCGGGTGACCAGCTCGTCGTAGACCACCTGCACCTCGACGCGCGACGTCTCGGACTCGACGAAACCGGCGTTGACCACGTCGTCGGACTGGACGTAGCCGCGGCCGTCGAACTCCGCCTGCCTTTCCGCCAGCGCCATCCGGTCGCTGACGGCCGCCATGGACCGGCGCGCGCGCGCCATGGACAATCCGATGTCGTCTCCGTAGACCGCCGCCGTGCGCCGATCGAGACGCCTGTTGGCCGTATGCCCGACAAACCGCAGGCGGACATTGGTCTTGTCGCGGATCTCGTCCATGATGCGGCGCAGGCGTTCGGTGTACCCGTCGGGGACGACGGGTTGTCCGTTTTCGAACAGGATCGGCTCGATGCCGCCCGACGGCGACTCGTACACCCGGGTGACGGTCTCCGCGCCGGGGGCGCCCGGGCACGGCTGGGGGTCTTCGGGCAGGTCCTGGAGCGGATCGTCGTGCCAGAACTCCGCTTCCACGCGCCGATTCAGGGCCCGCCCCTGTTGCGTATCGTTTGCGGCCAGGGGTTGCGACGCCCCCCGCCCCTGGGTCTCGACGGCGTCACTGGGCAAGCCCAGATCGTCCTGGACGGCGAGGGCCACGCGCCGGGCGACCGCCTTGGAGAGGCCGACGGGGTCGCCGTAGATGCGCTCGTCCCGCCCCGTGAGCGGGACGTTGTCGGAGTAGCCGGTGAACCTGATCACGACATTCCGCTTGCCGCCGAGGTTCCTCAGCGCCTGCCCGACCTGCTCCAGAAACTCCCTGGGCACGCTCAGCATGCCCTTGTCGTAGTGAAGCGGGGAAATCATGTTCTTCACGCGCGCGCGATGGGCGTGGCCGTCCTTGTAACGCAACTGGCAGACGGTCTCGGTCCGGCAAATCTTGACGCGGTTTCTCTCGCGGGGAACGACCACTTCCTTCGTGACCCGCTTCTCGCCGATCTCGTCGTACCAGACCTGCACTTCCACGCGCCGGTTGCGCTGTCGCCCGTCTTCCGTCGCATTGCCGGCCACCGGCCGGCTGTCCCCGAGTCCTTCGTAGGAGATGGCTTCGGGGGGAAGACTCAGCGCGCGCTGGCAGTATTCGGCCACGGTCCCCGCCCGTTCCCGCGACAGCCCGATATTGTCGCCGTACCTGTCTATCAACTCGCCCCTGAGCGGCAGGGAATCGGCGTGACCGACGAAATGGAGCCGCACGTTGGCGCGACCGCGCATGCGTTCGAGCACATCGCGGAGCATCTTCAGGTAGTCCTCGGTGATCTCGATCTGCCCGAGTCCGAAGTGGATGGGCGGGACCAGGTTGTCGAGTTTGACGGTCGTGACGTCCTTCTCGGCGACTTCGCGCAGCTCCGTCCTGTCCCCCTCGTCCGTTTCGAATATGGCGGGGTCATGGATCCACGGGACCAGGGGCCGGTCGGTCGGCAGGTGCAACTCGGCCGCCTCTCCGCGCACATGGGTTTCCCTGACCGACGTTTCCTCGGCTGACGCGACCCCGGCGCCGGCCGCGGTGACGCCGCACACGCACAGGACGGCGATGCCGTGCCTCGGGAAGAAGCCCTTCACTCTGCGCAGGTGTCGCGACATGGATGTCATCGGTCCGTCATCGCTGACCGGCGACCGGAGCGCCGCGTCGCCAGAAGATCTCGGTCTCGATGGTCAGCTGGTAGCCGGCGCCCGACTGCTTCCACCGTTCGGTGATGTCCTTCTTCAGGGTCTCGATACGTTCCAGGGCGAGGCCTTTGGGCTCGACATCGCCGAGATACGACAGCCGGAGCACGGACGGCGCCTTTGTCAGCTCCTCGAGCAACTGTGGAATCCTGGGTGTCCACGGCATCCGCAGCCGGGCGGTCCCGGGCTCGAACGCCCCGTCGGCGATATCCAGGCGCACCACGCGGTGAATGGCCGCGCCGAAGTTGAATCGCAGCATCTTGCCGCGGGTGGCCCGCTGCACGCGCGGATTTTCGGTGGTCAGGCGATAGC
>JBLNEU010000165.1:0-4523 GCA_050263015.1 Deltaproteobacteria bacterium
TGAAATACTGGAGGGCGGCGCCGAACGACTCCCGCTCCACGACCCGCAGGTCCACCTGGATTCCTTCCGCCGTGCGGACGGAGCATTTCGTCGGGCCTTTCTCGACGACTTCGCCGACGACGGGCAGCCGGACGAACGCGGAGAAGATCGCCTCCGGATCCTTCCCCGCCCCCAGGACGTCGACGTCCCCGATCGTGTCGCGGCACCGGCGGATGCTGCCCCCCAGCTCGAACGTTCCGGAAGGGACCTCGTTGCGGAGGCGGTCCACGATCTCGCGGGCGAGCGGGAGAACCTTGCCGAGCGGCTGCCGCTCCCCGATCCTCTTGAGGAGAGCGATTCCCTTGCGGATGTTCTCCTCCGCCTTCTCCTTTATCCCGGGAAGGCCGGCGAGCTTCCTCTCGCGGGCCAGGACCTCGAGGTCGTCGACGCTTTTGACGCCCCGCCTGTCGAAGAGCATCTTCGCCGTCTTCGGCCCGACGCCCGGGACGCGGAGAATTTCGAGGAGCCCCGCCGGGATCTCTTTCTTGAGCTCCTCGTGGAGATCGATGCGCCCCGTCGCGACGTGCTGCCGGATCTTCCCGGCGAGGTCCTTCCCGATCCCCGGCAGTTCGGCGATCTCCGCGTCCGGGAGCGCCCCGAGGTCCTTGGCCAGTCCTTCCACGTTCAGGGCGGCGCGCCGGTACGCCCGGATGCGGAACGGATTCTCCCCCTTGAGCTCCAGGAGGTCGGCGATCTCGTTGAAGACCTGGGCGATCTGCGCGTTCTTCATGATCCGGTCGTCCCGTCTTCTATTTGAAGACGACCCGCGTGCGGCAGATGCGGTCGTGGAGCCCCCGCTTCTCGACGTCGAAGGCGGCCATCAGGTAGCCGATGCCGAGAATGATGCTGCTCAGGATCTCGGCGAAATACCGGCAGAGGGCCGTGCCGTAGCCCACCGCCCCTCCGTTCGGCGTCACGACCTTGAGCCCGGCGGCCATCTTGCCCGGGGTGGCGCCGTAGCGGCCAACGAACAACGTGCTGTACGCCACGGCGGCGACGAGCTGGAAGAAAAGGACGGCGGGGTGCCCGCCCTCCTTCAGGGGCGACAGCATCCCCGGCCCCCAGCCGGGAAGGAGCGGCGCGGCCGCGAACGCCAGGGCAAACCCGGCGGCCCACAGGATCGCGCTGTCGACGAGCTTGGCGACCACGCGGATCCAGAATCCCGCGTAAGGGAGGGTTCCGGGCGCCGTCTTCACGGCTGCGGATTCCCCCGGCCGGGCCTCGGCGTACGGCCGCCACTCCGCCATCCCTTCGCGCCAGACGAGGGTCCCGGGGCCGACGGCGCCCGCCTTGACCAGGACTTCCAGGGTCGCGTCGTCGACGGGCCCGATGCGCCTGCCGGCCTCCACGTAATACCAGTCCATGTCGCGGCTCCTATCGGCCTCCCGCTTCGAGGCGCCTGAAGTAATCGTCCCGGCACCGGTTTTCCACGTCCACCATCGCCCCGAACGCTTCCCCGAATCCCGTCGCCCCCGTGGTGAAGACGCCGTGCCCGTAGACGATCGCCCTGCCCGGCCCGGCGATGACCGGGGGGACGCGCTTCGCCAGGCCGCCGGCCCCGATCTCTCCCGCCACGATCGGCGTGTCCCCGAGGAACCTCACGCGGTCGCAGTCCCGCCAGCAGTCCTTGACCCGGCACTCCGTCTCCTCGCACACCATGCTCATGACCACGGCGAACTTCGGGTGCCCGTGGAGGATGGCGTGCGCGCCGCCCGCCTCGTAGATCCGGCGGTGGGCGAGGAGCTCGCTCGACGCGGTGATCCCGGTCGTGGAGGAGTTGTCCGACGGGACCGGATCGATGCGCCCGGGGAGCTCGTCGAGACTTGCCGCCGTCTGGGAGATGTAGATGACGTTCCCCAGGCGGTACGAGATGTTTCCGAAGAAGGAGTCCACGAGTCCCCGCGCCACCGTGTGCCGTCCCACGGCGGCCACCTCCTCGAGGACCGCCGCGGCGTCCGCCAGGGGCCCCTCGCGGAACGCGAGCCCCGCGGCCGACAGCGGAGCAAGCCGGCGCGCGCGGAACTCCCGGAACGCCTCCTCCTCGCCCGGGAGGACGAACCCGTCGGCCAGAAGATCGTAGAGGTACTTCACGAAGGTCGCGTGGAAGACGGAGGAGTAGTTGATGTACGCCTGCTCGACGGTCACGGCGCCGTTGGCGACGATCCCGATCCCCTCCGCGACGACGCCTTTCCGGTTTCCGAGGAGACGGGCGATCCGCGCGGCCGGGTCGGTCGAAAGCTCCTCCCGCCGCAAAAACGGGATGTCGTGGAGAAACGTGCGCGTCTCCGTGTCGCGGGGGACGATGCGCGTCTCCCCCGGGTGGGCCCGCCGCACGAGATATTCGGCAAAGGGCAGGGCCGGGCGGGCGGCGCACAGCCCCAGGCAGCTCAAGGATCCGAGGACGTCCCCGGCGAGGCGGGCGAGCCCCGGCTCCCCGTCCGTGATCATCGCGTCGTCCTGGGCCGCGAACGCGACCGACCCCGGCTCGGCGGAGCGGTCGGCCAGGAGGCGTGCCGCGTATTTGGCGATCTGTTCCCTCACGGCTGCCTCGACAGGTAATCCGGGTCGGCAAACGTTCCCCGGGGGCTCAAGCCCCGGATCCGGTAATACTTCTGCATCTCCTCGTCGAAGCGGGCCCGGTCGATCGGCGGGACTTCGATCCCCTCGCCGCTCGACCCCGGCTCGGAGAAGAACCGCCCGGGAAGCCGGTCGTCCCTTGAGTCGAATCCGTTCGCGCAGTTGTAGAACCGCTCCGTCAGGTAGATCCGCTCCCCGATCTCCTTGAGCGATTGCGGCGTATACGATTCTCCCGTCGTCGCCGAGAGGAGCTCGGCGTACTCCTCGAGGGTCGCCCCGAAGAAAGAGAACTTGCAGGCGACGAGGGAATCGACGGCGGCGTTCGAATCCTCGGCGATCTTGATGATCCGCGCCTTGCCCGAGAAGGAGAACCGGTCCGTCGCCACGGGCTTGCGCAGGATCTCGTGCGAGATCGGGTAGGCGCGCAGGTGGCAGCCGCCGCGGTTGCTCGTGCAGTAGGCGAGCGCCATCCCGTACGCCCCCCGAGGGTCGTAGGCGGGCAGCTCCAGCGACTTGACGCTCATCGAGAGTTCCGGCCTGCCGAACGACTCGGCGACGCGGCGCGACCCCAGCGCGAGGAGCTCGCCCTCCCCCCGGCGATGGCCGATGTCGGCAAGGAGCCGCGCCGTCTCCTCCGGCGACGGGAACCGGCCCCGGCACTCCCCCCAGGCGGAAAGCGTCGCCGCGGCCGAGATCGTGTCCATCCCGAGGTCGTTGCACAGGTCGTTCGACCTGACGATCGCGTGAAGGTCCGCGATGCCGTTCAGGGCGCCGAAGTGCGAGACGGTTTCATATTCCGGGAGATGCCGCCCGTCCGGCGCGCTCTTCTTGCACTGGATGGGGCAGCCGAAGCAGCCGTCGTTCTTCGCCGCGTATCCTTTCCGGATGGCAGGCCCCGAGTAGCTCCCCGAGCCGTCGAACACCGTCTTCCGGAAATTCTCCGTGGGCGCCATGCGCCGCTGGCGCATGAGGTCGACCAGCGCCGGCGTCCCGTACTCCGCGATCCCGAGCTCCCCGAAGATGACCGGGGAGGCCTTGAACAGGCGCATCACGTCGCGGCGCGCCCGGTCGAACCGGCCGCCGTCGGCGACGCCGGTCGGCCGATCCCCGTCGACCGTCACGGCCTTGAGGTTCTTGGCGCCCATCACCGCCCCGAGGCCGCCGCGCCCCACGGCGTTCCCCTCGCCCATCATGATGCTGGCGAAAAGGACGCCGCGCTCGCCCGCGGGGCCGATCGCCGCCACGCTCCCCCGGCCGGACAGGGCGGCCACCGTCTCGCGGACCGGTTTGCCCCACAGCGTTTCGGCGGGCACGATCTCGCCTCCCGCCGGGGTGACGGCCAGCGCCACCGGGCGCGGGCTCTTCCCCGCCACGCGCACGGCGTCGAAGCCGGCCGCCTTCAGGCGGTGCGCGAACCGGCCTCCCGCGGAGCAGTCGGTCACCGTCCCGGTCAGGGGGGACCGGGAAACGACCGCGAGGCGCGCCGCGGTCGGGGCGGCTGTCCCGCACAGGGGCCCCACGGCGAAGGCGATCGGCATCCCGGGGTCGAACGGGTCGAGGGCGTGGGCTTCCCGGAGCAGGCGCACGCCCAGGCCCCGTCCCCCGAGGTACGCGCGAAGCGTCTCCCCGGGGATCTCCTCCGCGCGGGACGTCCCGGCCGAAAGGTCCACGTGCAGCAGCCGTCCGCGCCAGCCGTATGGGCGGGAAATGTCGGTCACCCGTCCAATATAGCAGAACCCCTCCTCGCGGACGCGCCCGGCGCCTTCGCCGGGCTGCAAAGCCGGGGGACGTTCCTGAACTTTGCGAAAAGTTCAGGAACGTCCCTCTGCTTTTTCCTACACTCGAAAACGCCTGAGGCGCAGCGCGTTCGTCACGACGGTCACCGAGGAAAGCCCCATCGCGGCGGC
>JBLNEU010000166.1:0-5912 GCA_050263015.1 Deltaproteobacteria bacterium
GCGGATCCCGCGGGCCGACGAGAAGGGACCGAAATACGTCGCCCCGTCCTTCGACACCCGCCGCACGAGCTCGGGACGCGGGAAGTCCTCGTTCCGGTCGATCCGGAGAAGAAGGTATTCCTTGTCGTCCCTCAAAAATACGTTGAACGGCGGGCGGTGCTCCTTGATGAGCGTGTTCTCGAGGAGGAGGGCCTCCTTCTCCGTCCCGGTCACGATGCACCGGACGGCGGCGACCCGGCGCAGCAGATGCGGGATCTGGGGCCGGCCGTCCCCGCCCGGGAGCGTGTAGTCGTGGAGCCGCTCCCGCAGCGTCTTCGCCTTCCCGATGTAAAGGACCTTCCCGCGGGCGTCGGTCATGATGTACACGCCGGGGGCGCGCGGGAACGTCCTCCAGTCGGACAATCCGCCCGGGATTTCCTTCCCGATCTCCACCGCGGCCGTCCCCTCCTTCGCCTACCGCGCCCTGAGCTCGACCTTCTCGAGCGCCAGGAGCCGGTCGCGGATTTCGGCGGCCCGCTCGAAGTCGAGCGCCTTCGCCGCCCGCTCCATCTCCTTCCGGAGCTTCCCGAGGCGCCGGGCCAGGTCCGCCGGAGACTTGAAGTCCCACGCCTCGCCGGGCGCGACGGTCACGTAGTCCGCCTCGCAGACCTGCCCGATCGGCTCCGCGATGGCCTTCTTCACCGTCTCGGGCGTGATCCCCCGCGCCTCGTTGAACGCCGCCTGCTTCGCGCGGCGGCGCTCCGTCTCGGCGATCGCCTCCTTCATCGACCCGGTCTCCGCGTCGGCGTACAGGATCACCTTCCCCGAAAGGTTCCGGGCGGCCCGGCCGAACGTCTGGACGAGGGAGCGCGCGGACCGCAGGAACCCCTCCTTGTCGGCGTCGAGGATGGCGACCAGCGACACCTCGGGGATGTCGAGCCCTTCCCGCAGGAGGTTGATGCCCACCAGGACGTCGAATTTCCCGAGCCGCAGGTTCCGGATGATGTTCACCCGCTCCACCGTGTCGATGTCCGAGTGGAGATACTGGACGCGCACCCCCTGCCCCTCGTAATACTCGGTCAGGTCCTCGGCCATCCGCTTGGTGAGCCTCGTCACCAGCACCCGCTCCCCGGCCGCGGCCCGCGCGCGGATCTCCCCGAGAAGGTCGTCCACCTGGCGCGTCGCCGGGCGCACCTCGACCCCGGGGTCCACGAGCCCGGTCGGCCGGATGATCTGCTCGACAACCGCGCCGCCCGATTCCGCGAGCTCGTAATCGGCCGGGGTGGCGGAGACGTACACGACCTGCTCCGCCTTGCGGTCGAACTCCTCGAACTTCAAGGGGCGGTTGTCGAGGGCCGACGGGAGGCGAAACCCGAACTCCACGAGCGTGGCCTTGCGCGACCGGTCCCCGTTGTACATCCCGTTGAGCTGCGGGACGGTGACGTGCGACTCGTCGATGAACGTGACGAAGTCGGGCGGGAAGTAGTCGAGGAGCGTGTGCGGCGGCTGCCCCGGGGCCCGGCCGTCGAGGTGCCGCGAGTAGTTCTCTATCCCGGAGCAGAACCCCATCTGGCGGATCATTTCCAGGTCGTACGCCGTCCTCTGGCCGAGCCGCTGCGCCTCGAGCAGCTTTCCGTCCGCCGTCAGGACCCGGAGGCGCTCCTCGAGCTCCGCCTCGACCCCCGCGACCGCCCGTTCGAGATGGTCGGCCGGGGTGACGTAATGGCTCGCGGGGAAGATGACGGTCTCGCGCACGTCGTAAAGGCGCGTTCCGCGGAGCGGGTCCACGTACCGGATCCGCTCGACGGTATCGTCGTCGTACTCGATGCGCAGCACTTTGTCTTCCTCGTACGCCGGAAACAGCTCGACCGCGTCGCCGCGGACCCGGAACGTCCCCCGGTGGAAGTCGAAGTCGTTGCGCTCGTACTGGATGTCCACGAGCCGGCGCAGGAGGTCGTTCCTCGGGAAGAGCGCGCCCTCCGACACGCGCACGGTCGCCCGGCCGTAGAATTCCGGGGAGCCGAGGCCGTAGATGCACGAGACGGAGGCGACGACGATCACGTCGCGCCGCGTCATGACGGACCGGGTGGCGCTGTGGCGCATCTTGTCGATCTGCTCGTTGATCGCCGAGTCCTTCTCGATGAAGGTGTCGGTCTGCGGGATATACGCTTCGGGCTGGTAATAGTCGTAGTAGGAGACGAAATATTCGACCGCGTTATCGGGGAACAGCTCCCTGAACTCGGAGAAAAGCTGCGCCGCGAGCGTCTTGTTGGGAGCGACGACCAGGGCCGGCCGGTCCGTCCCGGCGATCACGCTTGCCATCGTGAACGTCTTGCCGGAGCCGGTCACGCCGAGAAGCACCTGCCGCCGGATCCCCTGCGACAGCCCCTCGACCAGTTCCCGGATCGCCTCCGGCTGGTCGCCGGCCGGGGCAAACGGCGCCTTGAGGCGGAACGACGCGGTCATTCGTCTACTCTACATCACCTGCGATCGCCGGCGATGAAGTGCCTCCGGAGCCGCTCCAGGACCTCTTCCAGCTCTTCCCGCGTCGTCGTGCGTCCCAGGCTGAACCGGACCGCGCCCATTCCCTCCTCCGGCGGGACCCCCATGGCGGCCAGGACCGGCGAGAGCGTCACGGATCCGGCATGGCAGGCCGATCCGGTCGATGCGGCGACCCCGGGAAGCGCCGCCAGGATCTCCGCGCCGACCCTGCCCGCGAAGTTCACGTTGAGCGTATTCGGCAATCGCGCCGTCGGATGGCCGTTGAGCGTCACCCTCTCCCCGGGGATTCCGGCGAGCCCCTCCCGGAACCGGTCGCGCAGGCGCTCGACGTGCGGCATCCCGATCCATTTCAGGGCCGCCTCGCACGCCGCGCCAAGCGCCACGGCAAGCAGGACGTTCTCCGTGCCCGCCCTCCGTCCGCCCTCGTGCCCCGCGCCGTGAACGAACGGCTCGATCCTCGTCCCTTCCCGCACGTAGAGAGCGCCGATTCCCTTCGGGGCGTACACCTTGTGCCCCGCGACCGAGAGGAGGTCCACCCCCAGCTCCTCGACGTCGGCCGAGATCTTCCCCACGGTCTGCGCGGCATCCGTGTGGCACGGGATGCCCGCCTCGCGTGCGATGGCGGCGATCTCGGGAATCGGCTCGACGGTTCCCACCTCGTTGTTTGCGTGCATCACCGTGATCAGGGTCGTCCGCGGCGTGATCGCCTTCCGGACATCGTCGGGATCCACCATTCCGTACCCGTCCACCGGCAGGACCGTGACGCGTGCGCCAATCTTTTCCAGGAAGCGGCACGGGTTGAGCGTCGCCGGGTGCTCCACCGCCGTGGTGATGACATGGTCCTTCCGGTCCACATTGGCGAAATACACGCCCTTGATCGCGTGATTGTTCGATTCGCTCCCGCCGCTCGTGAAGACCACCTCGGTCGGGTCGCATCCGAGAAGGGCCGCCACCTGTCCGCGGGCCTTCTCGACGGCGTCTTTCGCGGGCATTCCGGCCCAGTGAAGGCTCGAGGGGTTTCCGTAATGATCGGCGAGGAACGGCCGCATCGCCTCCACGGCTTCCCGGCAGATCGGCGTGCTGGCGTTGAAGTCGAGATAGATGTTGCGGCTCATCCGCCGCCTCCTTGCGTTTTCCCCCGCGCGAGGGTCATCCCGACCGCTCTCCCTCTCCCGGATCGATCTTCCTTCCCGCATGATCCAGGGCGGCGTCGAGAGCCGAAAGGCACACGGCGAGGGAATCGGCAATGCCCGCATCCCCGCCTTTCTCGAAATCCTCCGCCCGCGTCGCCATCGAGTTCGTCACGTGGGCGATGCAGGCGACCGGCTTGCGGAGGACCTTTCCAAGGGTCAGCAGGGCGGCGGCCTCCATTTCCACGGAGACGATCCCTTCGCGACGGCGCGAGGCAATGAGGCGTCCCGTCTCCCGGAACGGCGCGTCGGTGGACCAGGACAAACCCGTATGGACCGTCACGGGCAGCGCTGCCATCCGTTCCCGCACCGCGGCGACCAGCAGGGGATCGGCGTCGGCATACCTGCCGGTCGGCCGGTAGTGGCAGCTCGTGCCCTCGTCGCGGAGGGCGCGCTGGATCAGGAGAAAGAAGGGCGGGCTGAACCGCTCCGCCACCAGCCCCGCCGAAGAGATGCTCACCAGGGCCCGGCATCCCGATGCGAACAGCTCCTCGGCAACCAGCACGGCAAACGGGGCGCCGATCGTGCCGCCGATCACGCCGTATTCGACGTTCCCCGCCTGCCACCGGAACAGGCGCGTGTGGAAACAGGGCCATGCCGCGTCTTCGCGCGCCTCTCCCGTGCCGGCGAGGTGCTGGACCAGCTCCCCGTCGAAATCCAGGAGACACCCCGCCGGAACGGTCATCCTGGGCAGACCTTTGCGGATCCGGGCCGCCTCCAGCAGGTTGGCTGCCGTGAAGACGGGCTCCTCCGACGGATCATGGTCCAGAAGAGGCGTGCGGGATTCTTCATCCACGGCCCGTCACCCTTTCCCTCTCGAGCCTCGCCTTCTCCCGGTCGATCCGCTCCCTTGTCTTCCGGATGACCGGATGATCCGCGGAGAGCAGCGCACACTCGTGCGCGCGGTCTGGGTCCATATCGACTCCTCACGTGAGATCAGATCATTCCAATATTGGAGTACAGACGACACACGAATGGAACCGGGGCGCGGGCGGGCATCTGCGCCTGCCGGCGGTCGCGGGCGGCAAACAAGCCGAATCCGGGACAATGGCCGCGCGCCCTCACGGATTCCGCGTCGTGGGGATCGGCAGCCACGCCCACGCGCGCCGTGGAGATCCGGACCGGCGGCGCGGGTCCCGCCGGTTCCGCCGACCGGAGTCTGCCGGATCACTCCTTTTTCCCGACCGGGGAAACGACGATATCCTTCTTCGTGCTCTCCACGATCGCGATAAGCTCACTCTGCTCCTGCTCGGGAACCTTGAACCTGGCCAGGACCTTCTTGAAGTCGGCGCCCATCGCCTGCCATTCCTTCTCGGTGATGTTCAGATGTTGATGGGACTCCTTCATCCCCCTGCCGGTGTACTTCTCCGGCCCTCCGGACGCCTGGCAGACCATGGAGGTGACGTGGTACTTGAGATACGCCTTGGGAACCCGGTCCCGGGCTTCCTTGATTTTCGGATTGGCGTTCAGGACGTCGTCGTTGTAGAGGACCTCCAGAAACTCGTCGACGACCGGGGCAATGTTATAGACTCCGCCGAGCCGCTGGTACAATGACTTCTGAGGCGCCTCCCCGGCAAACGAGGAGACCGACGGCTGGAAGATCATGAGAAACGCCGCCGAGACGAGGATTTCGAGCGCAAGCGGTCGGGACCTGCTCATTGTCGCCTCCTTCCTTCAACTGCCGGATTCCGGGTTGACAGACCCTTTTTCGATAACGGGAGCTCGCCGGCGATTGACCGCAACAGGGTTCTTTCCGTTAAGATTCGAAGGGGGACGGATTGGATCCTTCCCGCGGACGATTTCCCGGACAGGCCCGACAACGAGTCGATGACCGACGTCGCGTCGTCCCGGTCCACATGGGCCGAAAATCGGCGGCTCGTGGCGTTTCCGGGAAAAATAGGGAGTTCGGGGGAGGGTCGACTTCCCTTCGGGAGCCTCAGCCTCTGTATTTCCAGGTCGTGCCGGCCTTGCCGTCCTCGAGGATCACGCCCAGGGCGTCGAGCTCCTTCCGGATCCGGTCGGCCTCCGCGAACTCCTTCCGCACGCGGGCGGCCTTGCGCGCCTCGATCCGGCGGAGGATCTCCTCCTCCGCCAGGCGGGCTTCTCCCCCGGCCCCGGGAGAAGTCGTCGCTTCCGCCGACGCCGCCGCCCCGCCGGCCGCCCCGCCGACGGGCGTGAACTGCAGCGGAGAATGGAAATATTCCCGCGCCGGCGCCTGCATGAGCCCGAGCACGCCGAACA
>JBLNEU010000167.1:0-9537 GCA_050263015.1 Deltaproteobacteria bacterium
TCCGACTGGAAATGACCGTCGAGCAGGCGGTGCGCATCCTCGTCTCCGCGGGCATCGCGGCGCCGCGGAAGTTCCCGTCACCCGAATGAAGGCGAATAAAGGCGCTTGACAACCGTTCGATTCCCCCCGTAACCTGAAATACACCATGCGGCCGATCACGATGACGCAGATGACCGATCGACTTAGCGGGCTCGCCCTACTGGGCCTAGGGGGGTGCCGGTCCGCCGCCGCGTGAGCGCATGACGCCATAGAGCAACGCTCGATTCGAGGCCGCGGGAACCGGCAAGGGTCCCGCGGCTTCTTCGTCTGCACGAAGGCCGCGGGAACCTGCCTCCCGGCGGCCTTAATTTTTTTCGAGGGAGGGACAGATGGGCGAGAAGGTCTACATTTTCGACACGACGCTGCGGGACGGGGAGCAGGTCCCCGGGGCCAAGCTTTCCATGGAGCAGAAGGTCAAGATCGCCAAACAGCTCGCCGCCCTGGGCGTCGATATCATCGAGGCGGGGTTTCCCGCGTCGTCGCCGGGAGATTTCGAGTCGGTCCGGGCGGTTGCGCGGGAAGTGAAGGGGCCGGTCATCACCGGCCTGGCGCGCGCGGTCCGGAAGGACATCGACACGTTGTGGGAGGCGATCAAGGGGGCGAAGCGCGCGAGGATCCACACCTTCCTCGGCACCTCCGACATCCACATCCAGAAGAAGTTCCGGTCGGATCGCGAGAAGATCCGCCAGTGGTGCGTGGACACGGTCAAGTACGCCCGGTCGCTGTGCCCGGACGTGGAGTTTTCCACCGAGGACGCGTCGCGCACCGACTTCGAATACCTCTGCCGGACCGTGGAGGCGGTCGTCAAGGCCGGGGCGACGACGATCAACGTCCCCGACACGGTCGGATACGCGACGCCCCAGGAGATGGCCGACCGGATCCGCCGGCTCAAGGAGAAGGTGCCCGCCCTGGACAAGGCGATCCTCTCGATGCACTGCCACAACGACCTCGGCCTCGCCACGGCGAACACGCTCGCCGGGGTCTACGCCGGGGCGCGGCAGGCCGAGGTGACCGTCAACGGCATCGGCGAGCGGGCCGGCAACGCCGCTCTCGAAGAGGTCGTCATGGCGATCCGGACGCGCAAGGGGCTCTTCGGCGACGTCTACACGGACGTGAAGGCGAAGGAGATCGCCAGGACGAGCAAGATGGTCTCGGCGCTCATGGGGCTGCCCGTGCAGCGGAACAAGGCGATCGTCGGGACGAACGCCTTCGCGCACTCCTCCGGCATCCACCAGGACGGGATCATCAAGGACCGGTCCACCTACGAGATCATCCGGCCCGAGGACGTGGGGGTCTCGGCCCACACCTTCGCGCTCACCGCCCGGTCCGGCCGCGCGGCGCTCAAGCACCACATCGCCGGCTTCGGGCACAAGCTTTCCGATTCCCAGCTCGACGCCATCTACGAGAAGTTCCTGGCGGTCGCCGACAAGAAGAAGGAGGTCATGATCGAGGACCTCGAGATCCTCGTCCAGGAGGAGCTCTTCAAGGTCCCCGAGACGTACCGCCTCGAGCACATCCAGATCCTCTCCGGAACCCAGGCGACGCCGATGGCCGCGCTCAAGGTGCGGCGGCGCGGCGAGCTGATCGAGGAGGCGTCCACGGGGAACGGACCGATCGACGCCGCGTACAAGTGCATCGAGCGGATCGTCGGGCAGAGGTTCACGCTGCTCAATTTCGGCCTCAACGCGGTCACCTCCGGCAAGGACGCCATCGGCGAGGCGACTGTCCGCGTCCGTACGAACGGGACGATCTTCGCGGGAGGCGCGAGTTCGACGGACATCATCGAGGCGGCGGTCAAGGCGTTCATCAACGCCATCAACCGCTGGGTGGCGGAGGAGGAGAAGGCGAAGTCGGCCCGGAAGGGAAGGTCGAAAGGACGGGAGCCGGCGCCGGTCGCGTCGCTCTGACGCGGCGCTTTTCGCCGCGCTACTTGTATTCCTCCCGGGGGGGCGCGAAGGCGTCAAGCGCCACCGCCCCTCCCGGTCCCGCCTTCGCCGCGTGGCGGACGCCGCCGGGGACGAGGTAGATCTCGTTCGGCGCGAGCGGGCGCGGCGTCCCGGAGATGACGAGCGTCATCTCGCCCGACAGCAGCATCCCCATCTGCTCGTGCGGGTGAGCGTGCTCGGGAACGAGCGCGTCCGGCGCGAGCGTGACGAGAGAGAACATCAGCTTCTCGCCCCATGCGACCTTCGCGGTCACGCCGGGGCACAGCTCCCGCGACGCCATGCCTTCGGGCTTCCAGTATCCCGTCATGTTCTCGCTTTCAGTTGGACACTCCTGATCTTGTAACGCCTTTCTGGACGGTCGAGTCCCACGTTGGGGAGTGTCCCCCGCCGACATCCGGCAGCACGTACCCCGCATCGGGGATCACGAGAGGGGTCGGAAGGGTCCCCAACATGCCCTCCGCCATCCGGAGCGCCTCCTCGATCGACGACGCGGGCGTCATTCCCATTTTTCCGACGTCCGCGGGCTTCAGGGACGAGACGAGGATGACCCTGCAGGCGCGCGCCTTGACGAAGGTGGCGTGGGCGGTCTGGCCGTAGATCCGGTAATTCGCCCTGAGCTCCGCTTCCATCTCCTCGGGCGTCTCGAATCGGAACCATGGAAAGAACGTCGGGCTGCCGAACCCGTCGGCGCACTCCGCGAGAAGGATCAGGACCCCGCCGTCCTCGACGGCCTGGAACGCCTGGTCCAGCGCCTTGTGGGACTGGATGAAGTTGATGTCCTTCGGGAAGCCGCCGGCCGACGCGACGACGAACGGGTATTTCTTGGGGATCGGCACGCGGAAGACCTTGGCGTACAGGGCGCACCCCTCCTCGTGCGCCTTCTGCCACTGTCCCGCGACGACGTCGAAGACCGTCTTGTCCGGGGTGAGCAGGGTATTGAGGAGGAAGACGGGAGGAGCCATCGAGACCGCCTCGACGATGTCTTCGTGGACGGGATTGCCCGCGAGGACGCCGGGCCGGGCAAACGGATGTTTCCCCGGACCGTCGGTGCGGAAGATCCGGAAATGGGTCGCCTCCGCCGTCCTTCGCCCCGCGCACCCGGGAACGAGCGCTTTCCGTCCGCCGCCGAACCCGGCGAAGTAGTGGAACGAGATCGTCCCCGTCAGGACGATCCGGTCGTGGTTCATGAGGGACCGGCAGACCGAGACCGGCGTTCCCCGCGAAGTGGTCCCGAGGTCGGCCATGTCGCCGTCGGGGTCCGACTGCTCCAGCCGCACGCCCGACGCCAGCTCGGGCCCCGCCACCGTCCGGATCTCCTCGACGGAGAGGGGCCGGTGCGTTCCGCGGGCGACATAGATGGTCACGCGGCTCCGGGGAATTCCCGCGGCGTCGGTTTCCTCGAGGAGCGGGCCGAGGAATATCTCGGTCGCGCTGTACCGCGTGACGTCGGAGATCGCCACGGCGACGGAGTCGCCCGCGCCGACGAGCTGCCGGAGAGGAAGGCACCCGACGGGTCGCGCGAGCCGCTGCCGTACCAGCTGCTCCGCCGACCGGGGCAGCGGCGGAACCTTGGCGGTCAGCCGATCGACGCCCCGGAACCCGGATTCCGGCAGCGCGACCTCGTTTCGGCCGTATTTCAGGACGATCGGGCGATCCATGGCGAAATCCCCAAGGCGTTCTGCGATCCCAGCATCTTATTACAGAATCGCGTTACGCGGTTTTCGATTCTTCCCCGGCATCAGCCGCGGCGTTTCCCGTCCGGCCCGTCCGTCTTCGTTCCGTGGTCGTGGACGTGGACCACCTCGGGGTGCTCGTGCTCGTGGGCATGCCAGTAATCCTCGTGGGCGTGGCGGTGCCGGTGGACGAGATTGGCGGCGAGCAGGAGCGCGCGGTCCGTGAGGACCTCCTCGGGCGTCCCCGATGCGAGGACGCGGCGGTCTTCGCCGAAGACCAGGACGCGCGTGGCGATCTCCGAGACGATGTGGAGATCGTGCGTCGCGGTGATCACCGTCTTCCCCGCCTCCTCGGCGCCGACGATGGCGTCGACGAGCTCCCGGCTGCTTCTCGGATCCAGCCCCGCCGTGGGCTCGTCGAGCAGGAGGACCCGCGGGTCCATGACCATCACCGAGGCGATGGCGACCTTCTTCTTTTCGCCCCCTGAAAGGGCGAAGGAGGGGCGCCCCGCGATGGAGGCGAGGCCGAACGCCTCGAGGGCGGCGCGGACTTTCGCGTTCACCTCTTCCGGCGAATCGTTCATCTGGAGCGGTCCGAAGGCGATCTCGTCCTCGACCGTCGGGTTGAACAGCTGCGCGTCGGGGTTCTGGAACAGAATGCCGATCTCCTTACGGAAGAACATCCCGAACGGGTCGCGCGACAGGAGGGGCTCGGTGATCTCCCGCCCGAACGCCCTGTAGCTTCCCTTCTGCGGAAAGACGAGGCCGCCCAGGAGCTTGAGAAGGGTCGACTTCCCGCAGCCGTTTGCCCCGAGCACGACGACGCGCTCGCCGGCGCCGACCGCGAGCGACGCCCCGGCCAGGGCAGGGACGCCGTCCTCGTAGGCGTAATGCACGCCGGAGATCTCGATCAGCGCGTTTGCCGCGGCGATGCCTTCGCGGGCGGCCGGCATGTCAGAAGGCGTGGGCGCCGAGGCAGGAGATCGCGACGGCGACGATCAGCGCCCAGTCGGCGCCCCGGAACCGCGCCCCGGCCGGGAACCTCGCCTCCCCGGCGAATCCCCGGGCCTTCATCGCGGCGCTGACCTCGTCCATCAGGTGGAGGCTGCGCTCCCAGGAGCAGGCGATGCGGGAGCCGGCCCAGGCCTGTTCGGTCGCGATCCTCGCGCGGCACACGGTCCGGCTTGTCTTGCCCAGGTGGATGTCCTCGGCCTGGCGCAGGAGGGCGTACAGGTAGCGCACCGTCATTCCGGCGACCAGGACGAAGATCGCGGGGAGGCGGAAGAAGCGGAGAGCCCGCAGCAGGTCGGTCCAGCGGGTGGAGAGGGTGAGCCAGAGGGCCGCGGCCACGGAGGAAAGGACCCGCAGGAGGAGCGTCTCCGCGGACAGGAGCCCTTCCCGCGTTATGCCGACCACCCGCGGGATGAAAAGGGGGCCCAGGCGCCAGTCCGCGTCAAGGTGGAACAGGGGAACGATGACGGTCCCGTCGCGGAAGACGGAGAGCGCGGCGGGCGCGGCCATCAGCAGGGAGAAGAGGAGGGCGACGAGAAAGCCGGCGCGCAGGAACTCGAACGGACGGATCCGGGAAAGGACGAGCGCCGTTGCGGGGAGGAACGCGTGCGCCGCAAGCGCGCCGGTCGTCCGTGCCGCGCTGACGCTCGCGAGGTAGAGGACCGTTGCGGCGAGCTTTGCCCGCGGGTCGATGCCCTGGAGGAGCCCCGGACGCCGCGCCGTCTCCTCCCGGAACAGCGAGCTGGTGAAGAACGAGGAGATGCCGGAGAGCGTCTTTTCGATGTGCCCCCGTCGCGGCGGGCGAAGGCCGCGCTCGGCGGCCAGGCGCAGGAATGTCTCCTCGGGCGACGGCCCCGTCATCGGCCGCCGTCCTTCCGGCCCTTCGAGGCCAGGCGACGCGCGACGAGGTACGCGCATCCGCCACATGCGGCGACGCCGACGAAGGCCGACAGGACGTAGGAGACGGAGCGGCGCCCCGCGGGGATCGCCTGACGGCCCGGGAGGGTGTAGTCGGGCAGGGGGGCCTTCCACGCGTCCGCCGATCTTTTCATCCCGCGGGGCGCATACCCGACCATTCTCCGGACTTCGTCGACGCTCCACTCCCCCCAGGCGCCGCCTCCCTTCACGATCTCGGGCAGGTAAAGACCGACGGGGGTGAGCAGGGCCATGACGGCCAGGGCGACGAGCAGCGGCCGGTACTCCTTCATCGAGCCGCCCCTTCTCCGGGCGCCCCCAGGACCCACGCCGAGCGGGACCTCTGGAGGTGGTGAACGACGAGTCCGGTGACGAGCCCCTCCACGACCCCGAACAGCGCCAGGTGCTGGATCATCATCGCGGGGACGGCCACCGAAAGCGGGTAAGGCGCGTACAGGGCGCGCCCGTCGGCTCCCGAGTGCAGGAGCGGCTGGATTCCGAACATGACGGCCGTCGTCAGCGCGGCCGCGTTCAGGCCCACCCATCCGCCGATTCCGGCGGAGACCGCCCTTCCCCGGTCCGAGGGGAAGAGGCGGGCGAGGAAGCGGTACGCGAGATACCCCGTGAACGGCATCACGAACGCGATGTTGAAACAGTTGGCCCCGATCGCCGTGATCCCGCCGTCCCCGAAGAGGAGCGCCTGGATGACCAGGGCGATGGTGACCGACAGGAACGCCCCCCAGGGTCCGACGGCGATCGCGACGAGGACTCCGCCCACGGCGTGGCCGGTGCTGCCGCCCGGGAGGGGAATGTTGAACATCATGACGAGGAAGGAGAAGGCCGCCGCGATGGCCAGCAGCGGGACCCGCCGTGCGTCGAGCGCCGCCCGGAGCTTCCGGCCCGCGACCGCCCAAAGCGGGATGCACGCCGCGTACGCGGCGATGCAGGTCGGGGGTCCCAGGTATCCGTCGGGAATGTGCATCCGTCTTCCCTCGCCGCCGGCCGTTCCGGAATCTTCCTTCCATGATGACACGATTCGAATAATCGTGCCACCGGCCGGGACCGGCGGACGACGGCCGGCTACCGGAGAGCGCGGCCTTCCGTGGTGGCCGAGAAGGTCCCGTGCTTGACCCCGCGGGTTCCGATCAGGCGGTCGGCGATCTCCTTGAGGGAGCGGGCGGTGCCGCGGAGCACGAGGACCTCGAGGCAGTGGTGGGCGTCGAGGTGGACGTGGAGGGTGGAGACGATCGATTCGTAGTGGGCGTGCTGGAGGTCGGTCAGCTTGTCGGAGAGGTCGCGCGTGTGGTGGTCGTAGACGAGGGTGATCGTTCCGACCGCATCCTCGGCGCCGAGCTCCCACTGTTCGCGGACGAGGGCTTCGCGGATGAGATCGCGGATCGCTTCGGACCGGTTGGCGTAGCCCTTCCGGACGATGAGCCGGTCGAACTGCCGGAGGAGCTTCACGTCGAGCGAGACGCCGAACCGGGTGACATCCCCCAAGGGAGATCCCTCCGCCGCCTATTTGCCCAGCTTCTCCGGGACGGCGAACTCGCGGCCGCAGTGCGGGCAGATGATCGTGTCGCCGGGCTGCCACGAATGGTTCGCCTTGCCCGAGGCGCACGCCCCGAGCAGCAGGGGAGCGAGCACGAGCAGGAGCGTGAAAAGCGGTCGGGCTCGCAAGACGCGGTGCCGCATGGCGGGGCCTCCTGGCGGCGTTCCGGCAGTCTCCGGAACTTTCGGGAATCTCGATCAATCACCATACTATAATGGGCCCGCGGGATGCAAAGCCCGCGCGCACGGGATCCCGAAGGAGGCCCGATGGAAGCGAACGAGCTGGTCGGATTCGCGGAGGAGACCGCCCGCGGGGCAGGGGAGATCCTGCGCAGGAACTGGGGCAGGCAGCAGTCCATCGATTTCAAGGGCGAGATCAATCTCGTGACCGAGGTGGACCGGGAATCCGAGGCGTACATCATCGCCAGGATCAGGAAGCGCTTTCCCGACCACGGAATCCTCTCCGAGGAGAGCGCGGAACTCGCCGCGCGGTCCGGCTACCGCTGGGTGGTGGACCCCCTCGACGGAACGACCAACTACGCCCACAACTATCCCTGTTTCTGCGTCTCGATCGGCCTCGAAAAGGACGGGGAGCTCATCGCGGCGGCCGTCTTCGATCCACTTCTCGGCGAGTCGTTCACCGCCGGCGTCGGGGAAGGGGCATTTCTCAACGGCGAGCCGATCCGCGTGTCGTCGGTGGGGAACCTGCGCCGGTCGCTTCTGGCCACCGGGTTCGCCTACGACGTCAACACGTCCGCGGACAACAACTTCAAGTATTTCCGGGAATTCGTGTTCGCGGGGCAGGCGATCCGGCGCGATGGCTCGGCCGCGCTGGACCTGTGCTACCTTGCCTGCGGGCGGTTCGACGGGTTCTGGGAGCTGAAGCTCAAGCCGTGGGACACGGCCGCGGGGCTTCTCATCGTGCGCGAGGCGGGCGGGAAGGCGACCCGCCTCGACGGCGCCGCGTACGACATCGGCAAGCCGGACATCCTGGCGTCCAACGGGCTCATCCACGAGCAGATGATCGCCGTGATCGGCCGGGCGCGATAGAAGTGCCCGGCGGGGGACACGCGGCAGTGTCCCCCGCCCGTGAGCGCTCCCTACTTCCTGATCCCTTCGACGAGCTTCAGCGCGATCTTGTCGTTCTGGAACGGGTGGATGTCGGGGAACTTCGAGAACAGCCACCCGTGGAACACTTCCTTCCCTCCCTGGACGATCTCTATGCCGACCGCCGGGTTCTCCAGGTTGTTGGAGTTGGACGTGATCGAGTCCGCGGTCATCGCGAAGTGCGGGAGGAAGTTGCCCGTCTTGAGCGTCATGTCCGTGTCGGGGATCTTGAATTCCGAATTCAGCGCCACGGTGAACGCCTTCTTCGACTTGGCCTGCTTGTACTCGACCTCGACCTTCACGGCCTTCCACGATCCCTTTACGGCGTCGGGAACGACCACCTTCTTCTCCGGGCCTCCGCCCATCATCCCGTGCGGGGCGCCGGGCTCGCCGGGCATCCCCTGGCCGGGGGCCGGGGGCGGGACCGGCGGCGGCTCCTTCTTGCTGCACGCCGCGGCGGCCAGGGTCACTGCGAACAACACGGTCAACAACCGGGCGACTCTCTTCATCGTTCCTCCTCGTTCGTCACGTCCCGTCTCGAGACGTTCTTCGTTCTGCAGATGGTGCAACCCGCAACGCGGGGCAAATCGTGGCGGAGAGGGAGGGATTCGAACCCTCGAGGCGGGTTTTAGCCACCTACGCGATTTCCAGTCGCGTTCCTTCGGCCAGCTCGGACACCTCTCCTTCAAACCTGGATTATCGCGACACCTTGCGATCGTCAGTCCGGGCGGAGAGGGAGGAATTCGCCCGATGAGACTCGGCGATCACGCCATCGTCCACTCCGCTCGTCGTCGCCTGCCGCCCTCCTGAAGTCGGGCTTTTCTTCGCTACTCGCTCAGCGGCGACTCCGGTTCGAATCCCCGGATCTCCGTTGTCAAAAATCATGGCGGAGAGGGAGGGATTCGAACCCTCGGTACGGTTTTACCCGTACAACCGCTTAGCAGGCGGTTGCCTTCAGCCGACTAGGCCACCTCTCCGGCGATTTCCGATAAAGGTCCTGACAGAGGGGGTTCGAATCCCCGGCCCTCCGCTACAAGACACCTGGCGGAGGGAGTAGGATTCGCCCGATGGGACTCGGCGATCCCGCCATCGTCCTCCCGGTCTCGTCGCCGCCTGACGCGCTCCGCAAGGTCGCGCTCTTCCTCGCTCCTTGCTCGGCGGCGGCTCCGGTTCGAATCCCCGGCCCTCCGCTACAAGACACCTGGCGGAGGGAGTAGGATTCGAACCTACGGAGCGTTGCCGCTCAGCGGTTTTCAAGACCGCCGCCTTCAGCCGCTCGGCCATCCCTCCCGAAC
>JBLNEU010000168.1:0-2904 GCA_050263015.1 Deltaproteobacteria bacterium
GAACGGAGGACGGAAAAGGGCTGGCCGGCACCGAGGACGCGTTCCGCGCCGGCCTGTGCCGCAGGCCGTTCGCCCCCGGGAACACGACCCTCGCCGTCGTGGCGACGGCCGAGGAACTGTCCAGGGACGAGCTGGCGGGCGTCGCCCGGATGGCGCACGCGGCGCTGTGCCGGACGATCCGCCCGGTCCATACGCCGATGGACGGCGACGTCGTCGTGGCGTTGTCCACCGGCGGAGCCGGCAGAAAGGGGAACCCGATGCAGACGGCGGTCCTGGCGGCGGAAGCGCTCGAGAGGGCGGTCGTGGACGGGGTGCGCAGCGCGCGGGGGACCGCGGACGTGCCGGCGGCCGGGGAGCTCGGCTGATGGACGGGGCGGAGCAGGCCCTGTTGGACCGGATCGAGACGGCCGTCCGCGGGCTTTTGTCGGACCCGTCGCCCGCCGTCCGCGCGGCGGCATCGTCGGCGCTGGACCGGCTGCGTGCGAAGCGGGCCGCTCCCGCGCTGATCCGGAAGCTGGGCGCCGCGCCGCTGGAGGAGCGCGTCCGGATCGTCTTCGCGGCGGAGGAGATCGGGGGTTCCGAAGGGCTTTCCATCCTGCTGGCGGGTCTTTCGGACCCGGAACCCGAGGTGCGAGGGCCCGCCGCGCGGGCGCTTTCGGCCTATCCCGCGCCGCCGGTGCTCAAGGCGATGGTGGCGCGCCTGCCCGCGGAAAAGGGCGTGGTCCTCGGCAACCTCCTCGAGTCTCTCGGGAAGTCGCGCCGGCGGGAGCTCATGCCGATCGTCGAAAAGTACCTCGAGCATCCGGACCCGGAAGTGCGCGGCAAGGCGGTCGTCGCGTACGCGCGGGTGACGGAAAGCCCGGGCTGGGAAAAGATCCTCGGCCGGGCGGCGGAGAAGAACGACACGGTCCGCGCCGCGGTCGCGAGCGCCCTGGGAGAGTGGACCGCCCCCTCCTGACGCCCGAGCCGCCAACGGCTCGGTTTCGACGAAGCGATGGCGTCTCCAGTCGCCGACGTCCGGAAGTCGCTGCGCCTCCGGGGGGCTCCCCCTGCGCTCCGTCCGCCAGCGTCCCGGCCTCGCTTCTGAACGTGCCGTGCGGTCATCTTCCAGTCCTTGATTTTCCGACTTGGTCTGCGCGGCTGCTCTGTTCTGAGGAACGTACGGCATCCGCATGCCACAGATGCCAATTGACGGAGAACCTGGATTGGCCTGCGGTGGCCGCCGGTACGCACTTGCGGCCTCCGCTCGGGGGACCCCCCGTCGGCGTGCAGCGCCTTCCGGGCGTCGTTCCGCCACGCCGTCGCCCGACGTCGGATTCGCCCCGGTAAAAGTCACCCGGCAAAGCGGGATCGAATACCTCGATGCGCGTGCCGCCGCCAGCCTGGCAGGGGAAGGAAGCTGGAAGGAGGTGGAGGCAGACCTAATGCCCTCGCCTTGAGCTCCGGCTTCTCCAGGGCCAGAGGCCAGTCCCGCATCTTCGCGGCCCGCTCGAAGTCGCGCATCTTTGCCGCCCGCTTCAAGTCCTTGCGGAGTCTGCGGAGCGTCCGGGCCGGCTCCCCGGGGGACGAGAAATCCCGCTCCTCCTCTCGATCCGTCTCGCCCGGCGGCGCTCCGTCTCGGCGATGGCGTCCCGCATTGAGCCGGTCGCGGCGTTGGCGTAAGCAGAGGGGTGGAACCACATTTTCCCCCTCCCGACGTCCTGTCTGATTGCACTAACGATTGTGGGTTGCCAAAACCCTGTCGAGGAGCGCTACGGCGCGGGGGGCGACAGGAACGATCCCGCCGCGACGGCGGGGTAGAGAAGCGCGTTGACCGTCCCCACGACGGAGCGGCTGCCGGCTCCGGACGTTCCCGGAATCTCCGTGAGGTCCGCGGTCTCCGGCGCCGGAAGCGGCGTCCCGTTCCGGTCGGCCAGGATCATCACCTTCGTGGGGCCCGCCGGGCCCGTCGCCGTCACGATTCCCACCTCCATGGTGTTCAGGCGGACCGTCGTTCCGATCGGGTACGGGCCCATCGTCCTCACCAGCAGCGCAACAAGGTCCGCGGAGAGCGAATTTCCCCCGAGCGCCTTCATCATGTCGAGCGCCTCCAGGGGGCTTCTCGCCTTCTGGTACGAGCGCATCGTCGTCAGGGCGTCGTAGCAGTCGGATACGGAGATGAGCATCGAGTTGGTGTTCAGGCGGTAGTCGTGTCCCCGGGTCGGGTACCCCTTCCGGTCGAAGCGCATGTGGTGCTCGAGGACCATGTAAGCCGACCCGGGGCGGATGTGGGACATCTTCCCCAGCAGGACGAAACCCTCCTCCGGGTGCTTCTTGATCTCTTCGAACTCGTCGTTCGTCAGTCCGCCCGGCTTCCGGATGAGGTCGAGGGCGAGCTGCGTCTTCCCCACGTCGTGGAGGAGCCCCGCCACCCCGACCTCGATCTTCTCGGCTTCCGGCAGGCCGAGGGCGTCGGCCAGCGCCAGGGAAAGAACGGCCACGTTGACGGAATGGTTGTAGGTGTACTCGTCGAAGTTCTTGATGAGGGTCAGGGCGAGGATGGCGTCCCGGTTCTTCCGGAGCATTCCCCCGATGTCCCGGACGACCCGGTCCGACTCGGCGCCGGAGGGGATGCGCCCGCTCCTGACCTCCTGGAGGACCGACACCACCGCCTGCACCGCGCCGTCGTAGATCTCGCGGGCCGCCGCGGCGTCGTCCTCCGCGTCCGTTTCCGGCGGCTTGACCCTGATGTGCTTGACGCCCATGCCGCCGAGGATCTCCTGGATCCGCTCGGCGGAAAGCCCCTGCTCCGTCGTCTCGTGGAGAAAGCGGATGAAGTTCTCGATGTCGGGCGTGGAGAGCCCCTTCTCGAAGATGACGGCCGGCGCCCCGATCGCGCCGAGCCGCTCCATGAACAGCTCGAGC